>CBFGNP010000051.1:0-11748 GCA_965650095.1 uncultured Pedobacter sp.
TATATAAAACGGGATTGGCCTGTTTGCTGTTGTCTGGGTCAAATGCAGATGGAGTGAATGGCTTGCAGAGCGTGAAAGCATGGGGTGGGACAGTCTTGATCCAGGATCCGGAGTCGGCACAGGTAGCTTATATGCCTGAGCAGGCAAAACAGCAGGTTGCAATAGATCGCACCCTGGCCATTGAAGATATTGCAGAATTCATAAATTTGTTATCTTAATCCCGAGATTATAAATGACCAAAAATAGAAAAGTATTCGTATTTGATGACAACGCCGACATTTTAGAACTGTGCACCATTATTTTAGAGGATGCAGGCTACGATATCAGAACGTCATCAACGTCCAATAACATTATCGATCAGGTAATGGCTTATACGCCGGATATCATCTTTATGGATAACTGGCTGCCGGATATCGGCGGAATAGATGCCACAAGAGCTTTAAAGGCACATGCGGTATTGAAAGACATTCCTGTGATCTACTTTTCGGCGAACAATGATGTAAAGGCGCTGGCCGAGCAGGCAGGTGCGGACGGCTATTTATCGAAGCCGTTTGATATCGAAGAGCTGGAGGCCATTATCGATAAACATCTGCCTACTTAACACCTAGAACATCTACTCCCTGTTCAAAAACGATATCCACGGGAATTCCTTTCCTGGTCAGCTTATCCAGATCGGCCTGTAATTCCGGAGTGATCATAGCCTTTTCATGCTGTGTTTTTTCCACGATGGCTTTATCTCCGTTGCCCTGAAGCGTAATGATCAATCGGCTCAGCATGTTCATTGCATTTTCAAATTTAGCAAAGTCTACCTGGTAAGTTCCATTTTCATTTCTGATGAATGCGCCATTCTCCTTAAAGAAGTTAAAGCACTGCATGTTTGCTTTCCCATGAGCGCTGGCTGCGCCAAATCTTACTGAACGGAGTATTCCTGCCATGTAAGTCGTGTAAAATTGCTTAAGGTCCCCTTCGAGTGCTCCTTTTTTAAGTAAACTGGTCACCATATAAAGTCCGAGCACATCAGCTTTGCCTTCTTCCAGCCATGAATATTGCTCCTGCAGGGCTTCTTTGACAAAGCCTTTGCCTGTTATTGTTTTTTTGATACCCAATCCATGTGCTACCTCATGGAACATGACGTTGGCGAAGAAAGCATCAAAGTTAATGTATTGAAGCTGATCTTTATCAATCAGCTCTTTTGCTATGGGAAGCAGGATCTTTTCGAACTTAGCCTTCATTGCATTTTTCAGCTGGGAACGCCTGGTCCCTTTTTTTTGCTGAATGAGTTCATCATTCGGAAGGTTGACCGCTATTGTCTTGGAACCCGCATTGCAATCGCCGGCATAGTACACCACATCATAAGCATTCAGCTCGGAATCAGTTCCGGGCTTCTCCTTTTTATATTTGGCATCAACCGGGAGTCCACGCTGTAGTTCAGGCAACATGCTCACATATTTGGCAAGCCTTTTACTCCATGCTTTATCTTTTATCAGGACATAAGCCTCGTAAGACGCACGGGCGTTCAACAGCTTGTCTTCATAATTTTCAATGGGGCCGATGATAATGTCCAGCGCGTTGGTCTTCATATCCAGCCATGCATAATCGCTGGCCGTATAGTTATCGGTTACCAAAGCGTCGGCCCGAAGGTTCAGGTATTTCCTGAATCCGGAGTCTTCCGCAAGTAAAGCTGCCTGCTTTAGCAAACCGGAGGCTTTTTGTAATTCAGCCGCGTACAAAACATGATAAGGAACAGTGGTTAGCTTGCCGGTGCTGTCTCTTTTAATCACAGAGTATAATCCATATTTATCCTTTAGATCAGCATTTTTAAGTTCTTCCTTTGTCATTCCCGGAGGGTAGAAGGAAGCGCCATCCGGTTTTGGGCCGATACCGGCAATAAATGGCTTGTCGCCGTTTAACCTGTCCCATGGACCGTAATTAATCAACATGAAGGCCTTCGCTTTTTCATCTTTGATGGTGCTTATCAGGCTATCGCGCTGCGGATATGTCTGCGTCCAAAACAGCTCGTCCATGATTTGGGCGGCTTGAATCAATAAAGGAAGTATTTTGCGTTCCGTAGCGGTTAGGTCATTAATATTGGTTGTCAGTTTTACCTTTTCATAAATAGCAAGGCGTTCGTTTACATAGCTTTGCAAGCTGTCTTCGGCAGAAGGGGGCTGTTGCGTCTGTTGATTGGTATTTCCCTGAGGATTGGAGCAAGATGCAATCCCCAGTATAATTGAGCATCCAGCAATAAAAACAGTTGCTTTGCTAGTGTGTTTCATGTTGAGTTGTTTTTACAGTTATGAGACCGCCATAAATTACTACGGGATTCATATATTGAATTAATTACGACTAAAGTAGTAAAAAATAGTAATTTCACATCTCTATCTATTTAATATGATACCATACCATAGCTTTACAAAGATCGGATTCGTCGTTGTTTCTTCGTTTTTATTGGCATGCGCCACGAATAAGTATGCCGCCACCGAGAAAATATACAAAGATAAAGCCAAAACTTTTTCTAAAATCATTGCTACTATTCCGCCTCCAGGGCAGCAAATAGACAGCCTTGACCCGGGTGTACAATCCTGGGTTGGATCAGTTAATTTTGGCATTCGCAAGCCGAACTTTGTGATTATACACCATACCGCTCAGAAGTCTACACAACAAACCATCAACACATTTCTTGTAAAAGGAAAGAGTGAAGTCAGTTCACATTACATCGTTGGTAAAGATGGTGCCGTTGTACAAATGGTGAACGACTACCTGCGCGCCAATCATGCAGGCGTTGGAAAGTGGGGAAATGTGAGCGACCTGAACTCTTCGTCTATAGGGATTGAACTGGATAATAATGGGGTTGATCAAGCTTTTACCGATATCCAGATCAAAAGCCTGCTGAGCCTTCTTGGGGTCTTAAAGAAACGTTACAATATTCCGACGGCTAATTTTATTGGCCATGCTGATATTGCACCCGGCAGAAAAAATGATCCAAGGAACTTTCCGTGGAAGGTGTTGGCAAAGAAAGGTTTTGGGCTTTGGTATGATGATGTTTTAAATCTGCCTCCTGAAGATTTTGATGCAGAACTGGCATTAAGGATTATCGGTTACGATACGCGGGATCTGCCGGCTGCTATTGAGGCATTTAAGATACATTTTGTTCAAACTGATGTTAGTCCTGAGCTTACACCGGCTGATAAACTCATCATGTTTAACCTGTATAAAAAATACATGTAAATAAAATGCCCCCAGAATTGTCTAAATTTTGGGGGCATGGCAAAAAGGCCTTTTTTATCAATTACTTGTTTCCTTTTGCCCAGGCATCTTTCAACGATACCGTTCGGTTAAATATCGGGTGTTCTGGAGTAGCGTCTTTATCCAGGCAATAATAGCCCTTTCTGATGAACTGGTAGTGGCCATCTTTATCGGCAGTAGCCAGGTAAGGTTCGATATAGGCCTGTTTAATTACTTCGATGCTATTTGGGTTCAGGTAGTCCTTAAAATCGCCCGCTTCTGCGTCAGGAGATTCCACACTGAACAGCCTGTCGTACATCCTGATCTCAGCGCTTTTTGCATGTTTGGTACTCACCCAGTGGATGGTTCCTTTAACGTTAATGCCGCTGGTATCTTCTCCACTTTTAGACTCAGGGATATATGTGCAATATATTTCGGTTACCTTTCCTGCAGCATCTTTTACAAAACGTTCGCATTTGACGATGTAAGCATGTTTAAGTCTCACTGTTGCTCCAGGAGCAAGTCTGAACCATTTTTTGGCTGGCTCTTCCATAAAGTCTTCACGCTCGATCCACAGTTCATTGCTAAAAGGAATCTCCCGGGTTCCGCCTTTATCTTCAGCCTCCGGGTTGTTTTCTCCGGTCAATACTTCCTCTTTTCCATCAGGGTAATTCGTAATGACCAGTTTTATAGGATCAAGGACCGCCATTACACGGTTGGCTATTTTATTAAGATGTTCGCGTACACAAAATTCCAAAAGACTAAGCTCAATCAGATTTTCTCTTTTGGCAATGCCAATTCTTTCACAGAAGTCGCGGATACTTTCAGGAGTATACCCCCGTCTTCTTAAGCCGCTGATGGTCGGCATCCGGGGATCATCCCAGCCACTTACTACTCCTTCGTTAACCAACTGCAGCAATTTGCGCTTGCTCATTACGGTATACGAAAGGTTTAAACGGGCAAACTCATATTGCTTTGAAGGATAAATCTCCAGCTTTTCAATGCACCAGTCATACAATTCTCTATGAGAAACATACTCGAGGGTACATAGGGAATGAGTAACATGTTCCATGCTGTCGCTTTGTCCATGTGCAAAATCGTACATGGGATAGATGCACCATTTATTCCCTGTGCGATGATGTTCTGCATGTTTTATGCGGTAAAAGACCGGATCGCGCATGATCATGTTTGGGCTTGACATATCTATTTTAGCCCTAAGGGTACATGCACCGTCCGCAAATTCACCGGCCTTCATGCGGGTAAACAAGTCCAGGTTTTCTTCGATGCTGCGGTTGCGATAAGGGCTGTCTTTTCCTGGTTCTGTTGGGGTTCCTTTCAGCGCTGCAATTTCCTCGGCGGTACTGTGGTCTACATAGGCCAGGCCCTTTTCAATCAGTTTAACTGCAAATTCGTACAGGGTGTCAAAGTAGTCAGAAGTATACAGTTCGTTCTTCCACTCAAAACCCAGCCATTTGATATCGGCCTGCTGACTATCGACATATTCTGTTTTCTCCGTTGTTGGATTGGTGTCATCAAACCTGAGGTTTGTGTAACCACCATATTTCTTTGTTAAACCAAAATTTAAGCAAATGGACTTCGCATGCCCAATGTGCAGATATCCATTGGGTTCGGGTGGAAAACGGGTGATTAATGTTTCGTATTTTCCGCTATTTAAATTGTTCTCAATGATCTCTTCAATAAAGTTCAATGATCTTTCCTCACTCATAACTGTAATTTGTCGCCAAAGTTAACATAAAACCGCTAATTTACTTACATTTACAGCCTACTTATTAGCATAATATGAGCAATGCATTAAAAAGGCCTATCCGGGTTTTAGTGGCCAAAGTTGGATTGGATGGCCATGACCGTGGTGCAAAGGTAATCGCTACTTCTTTAAGGGATGCCGGTATGGAAGTTATTTATACCGGACTGCGGCAAACGCCTGAAATGGTAGTGAATGCAGCTTTGCAGGAGGATGTAGATGCCATAGGTGTTTCTATTTTGTCGGGCGCACACATGACCGTCTTTCCAAAGATCATAGAGATTATGAAACAGAAAAAGGTAACGGATGTTTTGCTTACCGGGGGTGGAATTATCCCCGTGGGGGATATGAATAAACTTAAACAAATAGGGGTAGGCGAGTTGTTTGCTTCCGGAACAACGATGGAAACCATTGTTGACTATATTAAAACCTGGGTTACCGAAAATCGAAATTTTTAGATCATGGCTTATCAAAACATCTTATCAGAATTAAGGGAACAGATCTTATATGTAACCATTAACCGCGAAAATAAACTGAATGCCTTAAACAAAGAAACGCTGGCAGAACTGGCTGATGTGATCTCCTTTGCAGAGCATGAAGAGGAGGTTAGAGGGGTGCTTATAACGGGTTCGGGAGAAAAGGCTTTTGTAGCTGGAGCGGATATTTCCGAATTTTCTGACTATACGGCTGCGCAGGGAGAGGAATTGGCCAGGATTGGCCAGTCGAGAGTCTTTGATGCTTTAGAACGGTGTTCTAAACCGGTTGTTGCAGCCATTAACGGCTTTGCTTTGGGCGGGGGACTGGAGCTGGCGATGGCTTGCCATATCCGACTTGCTGCAGATCATGCAAAATTGGGCTTGCCAGAAGTGTCGCTTGGTTTAATTCCCGGGTATGGTGGTACCCAGCGCCTAACGCAATTGGTAGGGAGAGGGCGGGCTATTGAGCTGATTGCAACTGCCGAAATGATTCCGGCTGACCAGGCGGAAAGGATCGGATTGGTTAATCATGTAGTCCCGCAGTCGGAGTTGATCGCGAAAGCAGAAGAAATTCTGAATAAAATACGGTTACGCGCGCCTTTAGCCGTGGCAGCTGCCATAAAATCTGTCAATGCGGCGCTAGCGCCTGACGGAAAAGGCTTTGAAACTGAAATAAAGGAATTTGGAAGGTGCTTTGATACCCTTGATTTTAAAGAAGGGACAGGTGCTTTTCTGGAAAAAAGAAAACCGACATTTTCTGGAAAATAGCCCCTGAAATGCGATTTATGGCGTTTTTTGCGGGCTATTCATCTTTTCTTAACAGAAATTTTACCTGTTTGTGGGGAAGTATATTGCAAAAAGTGTAGAGAATATTTCCCAAAACAAAAAATCTAACTATATTTATCTCCATGTTATTCAATGAATCTCTATGAGGAAAATCTTAATTGTTGACGACGAAATAAATATTGGGATACTTTTATCTAAATTTTTGACGCGAAATTCATTTAGTGTATCGACAGCGACGAGTGGTGTTACAGCGATGGAATATCTGTCCAAGGAGTATTATGATCTGGTATTATGTGATTACCGCCTGGAAGATACAGACGGTAAGGAGATGCTGATTAAGATCAAGGAAAAATACCCCAGAACCGGGGTGATCATCATCACGGGCTATTCTGACATCAAACTTGCTGTTGAACTGATCAAGCTGGGTGCTTATGATTATATCACCAAGCCGCTTTACCCGGATGAAATTCTGAATACGATCAACAAATCAATAGAAACGCAGATCGCGCTAAATGAGGGCCCGCCGGTGGTGGCTGAAGCCCCCAAACGGGTTCAAAAGCAGGTTTATAACCAGGATGATAATTTTGTTGCCGGACAAAGTAATGCATCGAAACATTTGCTGAAGCAGATTCAATTGGTTGCTCCGACCTCCTATAGCGTAATTTTGACGGGAGAGAGCGGTACCGGAAAAGAATCTGTTGCCAAAGCGATACATTTAAACAGCCCGAGAAAGGACAATCCCTTTGTGGCCATGGACTGCGGCTCGTTAACCAAGGAGCTGGCAGGCAGCGAGTTTTTTGGACATGAAAAAGGATCATTTACCGGCGCTTTATATACCAAGATCGGTCATTTTGAAATGGCCAACGGAGGTACCCTTTTCCTGGATGAAGTGGGGAACCTTTCTTATGATATCCAGGCTGCGCTGTTAAGAACGGTACAGGAGCGGAAGATCAAACGGATTGGCAGTACAAAGGAAATTGATCTTGATGTACGTATTATCGTAGCGACTAATGAGAACCTGGGCAATGCCATACAGAAAGGCAAATTCAGAGAAGACTTATACCATCGGTTTAATGAGTTCTCTATAGATCTTCCCCCGTTGAGTCAGCGTGGAAGAGACATCCTGATTTTCGCCAATACATTTCTGGAAGTAGCCAACCAGGAACTTAGCCGGAATGTGCTGGGCTTTTCGCAGGAGGTGGAGGAGTGCTTTTTAACGTATAACTGGCCGGGTAACGTGAGGGAATTAAAAAATGTCATCAGAAGAGCTACTTTGCTGACTGAATCTCAGGAGATTCAGCTTAAAGCCCTTCCTCTTGAGATTTCTACCTACGCAAAGGCCAATGCCATAGAAACCACCATTTCGCGCAGTGAACGGCCAAGGGATTTAAAGAATGCAGCGCTGGAAGCTGAGTATGAGGCCATTTTAAAAGTGCTGAGAGAAGTTAATTTTAACAAAACCAAGGCAGCTAAAATTCTGAATATAGACCGGAAAACACTTTACAATAAGATGAGGGCCATTAATCTCGAAAAATAAAGCGGCTTAAATATGTCAATGTTCAACTATAAACAGCGAAATAATATCAACCTGGTTATTATTATTGCACTGGGTTGTTTGATTGTGTATTCACTGCAGGGAATCTTTGGTTCTATTTTGAGTACATTGGTATTGTTCACCATTTTGCGGCCTGCTTTTATTTACCTGGTTGATACTAAGCATTGGAACAGAAGCGGCTCTGCGATCTTGCTGATGATCGTTTCTGTGATTGTGCTGATTCTGCCGTTTTATACACTAAGTGCAATGGTTCTCAAAAAAGTGGCAGAACTGCAAAATGACCCTACGTATTTTAAGGGGCTGTTATTCAAAATCCAGCATCTGGTTCCTTTAGGTGATGATGTTCAAAAGCTAATCGGGGATGGTTTGCGAAAGGCAGGGACCTGGATTACAGAACTCTTCCCTTCTTTGATTTCGGGCGCATTTAATATCGTGCTTGGCCTGCTCCTTATGTATTTTTTACTGTACTTTATGTTGGTAGAAAGAGAGCGGTTTGAAAGCGCCTTGCTGAAATATGCCCCTTTCAGAGCGCAAAATGCCCAGCGGTTTGCAGAAGAAATGCGCAATACAACATACGCGAACGTATTGGGGCAGGGTTTTATCGCCCTTGTCCAGGGATCACTGCTGAGCCTTTCTTTCTATGTGCTGGGTTACAAGGACGCGGTTTTCTGGGGGGTGATCACTACTTTCATCTCTTTTGTTCCGGTCATCGGACCGCCGGTTATTTTTGTCCCTGCGGCATTAATTCAAATTGCTAATGGTAATAACTTTGCCGGTTGGGCTATGCTTATCTTCGGTTTTGTAGTCCTCATAAACATCGATAACATACTTCGGTTTATCATTGCGAAAAAAGTTGGCAATATTCATCCGATTATAACGGTAATTGGCGTAGTTATTGGTATACCGTTATTCGGAATCCTGGGACTGGTTTTTGGTCCGTTATTGTTGTCTTATTTTATATTGCTAATTAAAATATACGAAACAAGCTCAATGGCCTCGGAGAGATTGGAAAGAATTAAAACAATTTCTGAACACGACGAGTTATAGTGGTAACGTTCCGGAAAATAAACTATCGTTAATTATAAAAATTATATGTTATGAATGATAATTCAAAAGTGTTAGTTGGGTTGTTGGTCGGCTTAGCTGCCGGTGCGGCATTGGGTTTACTGTTTGCTCCGGAAAAAGGAAGTGAAACCAGGGACAGGTTAAGTCAGTCTCTGAAAGATCTGGGAGATTCAATTAAAGATAAGGCTGCCGATGAGATCAATAACCTTAGTAATTTAAAGGATAAGGTGGTTACTTCTGTAAAAAGCAAGCTTCGCCAGTCTGAGGAAGAGTTTGTTGAGGATGACCTGGAACACGCTTAGATACTTGCAAAAACCACTTAATGATGCAGGAAGATAAAGAAAAGAGTATTGAAGGCTTATTTGAAGATGCCAAAGATTATGTCGACACCAGGGTAGAATATATCCGGCTGTATCTGGTAGAGAAGATATCGAAAATATTTGCTGATGTCGTGACAAACGCAGTTGTTATCATCTGCTTTATTTTAGCCTTTTTGTTTGGTACATTTACCTTAGCCCTTTTTTTATCAGACATATTGGGGAGTCATACCCGTGGGTTTGGTTGCGTAGCTATTCTTTATGTCCTGCTGGCGCTTATTGTATACGCTACAAAAGAAAAGTATATTGAGAAGGCTATAATTAATTTTACCATCAGAAATTATTTTAATAAAC
The DNA here is from genome assembly GCA_965650095.1 of uncultured Pedobacter sp. Taxonomy (GTDB): domain Bacteria; phylum Bacteroidota; class Bacteroidia; order Sphingobacteriales; family Sphingobacteriaceae; genus Pedobacter. The sequence continues at coordinate 9,541 of CBFGNP010000051.1, forward strand.
TGGCTGACAAGGACGATGAAGAAGAGCAGAAGATACAACATCAATAATTTAGACGAACTGCATACTATGGTTTGCAGTTTAAAAGCCGAACATGAGCTTAAGGGTGATTTATTACTGAACGATACCCGCGACTATTTTAAACAGTTTACTTTCGCTGGGCTGATAAAAAAATATGCAACTCCTTCCGCCTTTCTCAAGATTGATGATAAATTAAACCTTAGTAGTAGTATCATGTCTATGGTGTTGCCCTTTTTAGTGAACAGTACGCTCTTTAAGGGGTCTGGATTTTTAACAAAAACCTTGGTTGGGTTGGCTTCTAATAAGGTTGGTAAGACTTTGGATGCCGAGCATATCTCGGCAATCTTCAATTCCATTAAATCCTGGTTCAGTGGTGCAAAGAAGAAGGGAGAGAATAGCCCACAATATGTGGATTACGGCATTCCGCCTGATAGTGAAACTTATTAACAAAAAGGCCTTCATCTTAAGATGAAGGCCTTTTTGTTGTCCTTTAGGTCTTTTAGACCGTTGATTTTATTTTTAATTCATTCAGTTGCTTCTCGTCAATGGTTGAGGGGCTATCGATCATCACGTCTCTTCCTGAGTTATTTTTAGGGAAAGCAATGACGTCGCGGATGCTGTCCAGCCCTGCAAAAATAGAGCACAGGCGGTCAAATCCAAAAGCGATCCCGCCATGCGGAGGTGCACCAAACTCAAAGGCGTCCATTAAAAATCCGAATTGCTTTTGCGCCTCTTCAGCTGAAAAGCCAAGATGACTGAACATTAATGCTTGAAGTGCCCTGTCGTGGATCCTGATAGATCCTCCGCCAACTTCAGTTCCGTTGATCACCATATCATATGCATTCGCCCTAACTTCGCCTGGTTTGGTATCCAGTAAGGCAATATCTTCGGGCTTAGGAGAGGTAAAGGGGTGGTGCATGGCGTGATAACGTCCTGATTCCTCATCCCATTCCAATAACGGAAAGTCCAGCACCCATAAAGCGCTAAAGGTCTGTTTATCACGGAGACCTAAGCGGGTACCCATCTCGAGGCGTAGCTCACTTAATTGTTTGCGGACTTTTTCCGTATTTCCCGCCATTACCAGCGCCAGATCTCCGGGTTGTGTGTGCAATGCGGCGGACCAGATCTTGAGGTCTTCTTCGGTATAAAATTTATCCACAGAAGATTTTAAAGTGCCGTCATCATGGTGTCTCAGATAAATCAAGCCTGTTGCACCAATTTGGGGACGTTTGATGAAGTCCGTCAGTTCATCCACCTGCTTGCGCGTATAACCTGCACAGCCCCTGGCATTGATACCGATAACAAGTTCCGCATTGTCAAATACCGGGAAGCCTTTTCCCTTAACAACATCGTTTAGTTCTACAAACTGCATATCAAAACGGGTGTCAGGTTTATCGGATCCATACAGGCGCATTGCATCAGCATATTGCATCCTTGGCACTTCCGGTAGGTCATATCCTTTTATTTCTTTAAATAAGGTCCGGATAAGCCCTTCAAATGTATGTAATATATCCTCTTGCTCAATGAACGACATCTCACAATCAATCTGTGTAAATTCAGGTTGTCTGTCTGCACGTAAATCTTCATCCCTGAAGCATTTAACGATCTGAAAATACCGGTCGAATCCAGAAACCATTAACAACTGCTTAAACGTTTGAGGTGATTGAGGGAGGGCGTAAAACTCACCTGCATTCATTCTGCTCGGCACTACAAAATCCCTTGCACCTTCCGGGGTTGATTTGATCAATACCGGTGTTTCTACCTCAATAAAGTCCAGTCCATCCAGATAACGCCGTACGGCCTGGGCAATTTTATGACGGATGATCATATTGTTGCGTACCGGGTTACGACGCAGATCTAAATAGCGGTACTTCATCCGCAGATCATCTCCACCATCTGTTTCGTCTTCTATTAAAAAAGGAGGTAATTTGGCTGCATTTAAAACCTCAAGTGCTGTTATTTTTATCTCCACCTCGCCTGTAGGCATTTTAGGATTTTTATTAGAGCGTTCTACTACCTGCCCACTGGCCTTAATCACAAATTCACGGCCCAGGTTGCGGGCGGCTTCACATAATTCACGGTTATCATCCATATTGAAAACCAATTGAGTGATGCCATATCTGTCACGGATGTCTATAAAGGTCATCCCTCCTAAATCTCTTGATTTCTGTACCCAGCCACACAGGGTGA
>CBFGNP010000052.1:0-11744 GCA_965650095.1 uncultured Pedobacter sp.
TGCCGGCCAGCAGCTTGCTGGCCAGCGCGCTGATCGCCGGATTGTGCCCGACGAGGATGACGACGCCGTCGCCCTCGGGCCAGCCCGTGGCGTGCAGCAGGTCGTCCGCCGAGCGGCCGGGCGCGATGCCGTCGTGGACGTCGTAAGGCAGGCCGAGGGCGTCGGCCGTCTGGCGCGTGCGGTTGGCCGGGCTGCACAGGATGCGCACCTGGCCGGGGAGGTAGCCGTGCAGCCAGTGCGCCATGCTTGATCCAGACTAGGCAGCTTGGCAGATCGTATGGTCGTGAAACCCAATTTCTGCTATGCAGCGCCATTCTCTGGTGGTCATACGGTGCAGGCCTTTTATCTCTTTGCAGGAAGACTGACCGAAGAAAAGGGGCTGCGCATCGTATTGGACGCATTTGCTGATAATCAATTGCCTTTAAAAATTGTAGGTGCAGGTCCATTAGAAAATGTGGTGCTGAATTATTGTTTCCGACATCCCAATATCACTTTCCTGGGGCAGCGAACAAAGCATGATATCAATAAATTACTGCAGGATAGTATTGCACTGATTTTTCCTTCCCTTTGGTACGAGACATTTGGTATGGTGGTGATTGAAGCATTTTCACAGGGGGTACCTGTCATTGCTTCAAACCTTGGTAACCTAAAAAATATGGTGACAAACGAGTTTAACGGGCTGACATTTGAAAGGGGGAATGTTAGCGATTTAAACAAGAAAATATCATACTATCAGAATCTGAGTGTGTCCGAAAAAGAGGAGTATGCTCAGAATGCGATAAATACATACCTCCAATATTATACTCCTGAGGACAATGCAATACAGCTCCGGGATATCTACTTATGTGCCATCAATAGGCATTCTTGTCGCCTTTAATAACGAGATATATGGTTAAAAGTATAATCTTTATATCCAACGATAAATTCCAGTTTTCGATATACCAGGTATCATATTCTACCCGTTTTTCCAGTTGCCCTAACCTTTTAATTTCACCTCTGTAACCATTGATCTGTGCCCAACCCGTAACCCCCGGTTTAGATGAGTGGCGGATCATATAACGGTTGTCAAGGTTAGCGAAATCTACAGTATGCTTGAGCATATGCGGCCGCGCACCTACAATTGACATTTGTCCCATTAATACATTAAAAAATTGTGGTAGTTCGTCCAGATTTGTTTTCCGCAAAAACCTTCCCACTTTGGTTAAACGATGATCATTTTGAGTGACCTGCACGTCTTCATTGGCCTGATTGTATACTTTTAGACTTCGTAATTTTAAGCAGGTGAACTCTTTATTGTTCTTTCCAGTCCTTCTTTGTGAAAAGAAAACCGGGCCTCTGGAATCGAGTTTTATTAAAATTGCTAAAATTGGCAATAACCAGGAAAGTACAGCCAAAAGGATCACACTGCTTACAATAACATCAAAAATCCGTTTTTTTACCTGTGCAGTTTCATACTCCATAGGTTTGGAACGCAAAGACAAAATTGGCATATCTTCAATAAAATCTAAATAAAATTTCCGGTGAATGAAGTTATGCAGGTCTGGTACGAACCAAAATTTAATAAATTTCTTTTCCGCTTCCTCGGCGATTTTGTAAAGATCCGTTGAGCTTTCAGGAGATAACGTACAATATATCAATGAAATATTGTTCTTAACGGAATAGTCCAGGCAGTCCTTAATATCGCCCAGGTACATATAATCCTGCTTTGACAGGTCTGTAACCAGATCATCAAAGTATCCCCGGAATCTAATGCTACTTTGATGTGCATAAAGTAGTCCGGTTAAAGATTTAGACGTATTGTTATAACCAATGATCACAACATTCGTATAAAATTTGCTATTTGTCCGCGTATACAGCACATAGGAAATGAGCATCAAACGACTGATTAGCAAACATGTACCAAATCCTCCAACAATGCAAATGACAAAAAATAGCTCAAACTGATAGTTGACTAAAACGGAAAACAAGGCAACGGCGATACAAAACATGAAGAAAGTAATCATTGTTCGCTTAGTTAATCCTCTTATATTCAAGTCTTTGTATATAATGTACGCAGCGGTTAAGTAAGAACTAATCAGCCAAAAGATATTACTGGCCAGATTAAGTACAATGTAGTTTTTCATAACCAGATTAGAATCATTAGCTAACCTTGTTAATAATACTAAGGAGACAAGGTTTAGTGCGGTAAGATCTGATAGCAGGAAAAAGATCCTATATAAATTTGTATACTTATGACTCATGGCTGTATTCGTCTTTATTTTGTATAAAACCTCCTTTTAATGATAAAGAACAGGTAAACGGGACCGTAATAAATGTAGCGACGCCACATTCTTTTCGGCTCGTTTAAAAATCTCCCAAACCATTCTAAATGCATATCAATCCACAATTGACCAGGCCGTTTAACTGTTTCCGCGTAAAAATCGAATACCGCACCTATGCAACATATGATGTTTGCATCAATTTGGCTTTTATGTTTATTGGCCCATTTTTCCTGTTTCGGAGCGGTCAGACCAATAAATAAAACATCAGGTTTAAATGTATTGATCGCGCTAATCATCTGATTACTATCTTCATTGGTAAAATTTAACCGGAATGGGGGAGCGTAGAAGGCTACTTCTATATTCGGAAATTCCTTCTTCAGTTTTTCTCCGATCTTATCGAGCGTTGCCGAAGAAGATCCCAGATAAAAACACCGGCCTTTTTTTTTGTTTAAAACAGCCAATAAGTGCAGATGTAAATCTGTTCCTGAAACCTTCCTAATTTTTTTGCCCGTTAGCAGCCTTTCTGCAAAAACAACACCATCACCATCGGGAAGCAAGATCTCTGACTCCTGAAGCGCACGCTTAAAATTTGCATCCTTTTCGGCTATACAGAAGGAGTACTGGTTTATCGTGCTGATCACTGTTTTGCCACTTAAGGGCAAGTCGTTCAGCTTCCCGGTAAAAATGTTATAATCAATTCCTTTCCTAACTAAACTTTTCATGTTTTTTTAAGGTAAATAGTTTAATAACTAGTATATTTTCGAAAAACTGACTCGCTTTATCATTATTCCAGCCGATTTCCCCTATATACAGCTTAAATCAATTAAAGTTTTTATGGAAGCTATTGATTGGTAGTGTTTTACAACTGTCAGGATAAATGGCATGATCTATGTTTTTGTTTATGGAATCGTGTTTGAGTAAATAGTTACCCAAATACACGATGTTGGGAAAAACAAGCCGCTCTCAATATAGTTAATCAATATTATGGCCGATTTAAAGTATAAGTAAACGGACGACTACTTAAGGTATTGATGTAGTCTGTAATTGACATCATTGGAGGTATTCCAAGTTGAATTTAATTTATACGAAAGTAGACTGGGGAAGGAATTTCACAATACGAAACGCTTCTTTATTTTCGTTTCAACTGTTATCTTTTTTATTTTTTAATATAAAAATGCCTCTTGAACGCTCCTTAGTTTGGCATGGGTTATGTAAGCTTCTAAGATCAAACATTACGATTATGGAACGCAAGCAGAAAAGTAACCCTTTTTCAGAGCAGATCAATATCACTGAGAATTTTGAAGTCGAGTTTTGGGCGAAAAAATTTGGAATCAGACCAATGGCACTGCGGGAAATTGTCAAATCGATCGGCACTGATGTGAATGACCTCCGGAAATACTTTGGAAAGTAATCGATTGGTAGCTGTGCCAATTTTGTGTAGGAAGATGCTCAGTACAAGGCGATGGTTCCGGTAAATGTGTAACGCATACAGGGCAAAGGTAAACAGGTATTTTCCACTGTTAAATACCGTATATATCCCTCAGCCAATCATAGAAATATCCTTAAATTTATTGAGTATTGCTATGAAAACGTCAGTCAGAGAAAATATTCCACCCAAGGATGTCAAAAGTTCTTTTAAGGTCACAAAGATCCTTATTGTGGACGACGATAGCGCTTTAATTGAAGTGCTTGAAGAACTGTTTAACGAGGTTGGATATAGCGTAAAGGCAGTAAACAGGGTAGAAAATATATTTCCGATCATGGCGGATTTTCAACCTGATCTGGTATTGCTGGACTATCTTCTTCCCTTGGTAAACGGAGGGGAGCTTTGCAGTCAGATCAAACGAAACGAGGCTACGTGTATGATCCCTGTGATCATATTTTCGGCCTATCCAAAGGTACTTCTATCGCTCGGCGATTATGGCTGTGATGCCTTTATTGCCAAACCATTTGATTTAGATAGTCTGCTTTTTCATATTGAAAGATGTCTTGAAAATCCGCAGTCCTGCTACGAAAATAAACCTTTATAGTTTATGCATACAGGGCCTGGAGGAAGAATAACCTGACTAGCTCATGGCGTGTTTCGGCAGCTCAACGTAAAATGCAGTGCCCTTTCCTTCTTCACTTTCACACCATATTTTTCCGCCGTGCCAATAGATGATTGTTTTTACGATAGATAGCCCCAGACCCAAGGTCGGTTCACCATTCAGCCCCGGGCGCCTGGCAGTGGTAAATTTGTCAAATATTTTCGTCAGATGCTCTTTGGGAATGCCTATGCCGTCGTCCGAAAATATGAAACGAAGGTAGCCCTGTTCCTCTGAAATCGTAATAGATATCGATCCTCCAGATCTGGTGAATTTCATTGAGTTGCTGATCAGATTGTTAACCACTTGCATAAATTTGGAAAGGTCCATTTCAATGAAGATCTTTTCTGCTGAAGAGGTTAAGCTGAATGAACGTTGCGCTAAATCGGCAGATCGGCGGCATTCTTCCAGATACTCAGTGAGTTTTTTAACGATGTCTACTCTTTTTTTGACCAGGACAACTTCAGTAGTTTCCAGAACTTCTCGTGTAATCAGGTTATTAATCAGCTCAATAGACGCCTGTATGATGGTTTTGATGTATTGAATTTTCTTTATAACAGCAGAGTCAGATACCTCGCTGTCCAATAGGCCAATCACCGATTTTGCCATATTCAGCGGGCCGCGGAGGTCATGGCCAAGCATGTGTAATATAGAATTCTTTTTATTGGCATATTTATTCATGGACTCAGTATTGGCCACTTCGTCGCTTATATCAATCACGCTACCCAATATAACTTCTGATGAGTTGTGTCTGCCTAATAACGGGATTACCTGTATCCAGCGCTCGGCTGTCGAATTCATTAGTCTGAATTTTAAACTACCTTGAAATTTGGCAACTTTTGTTTTAGATAAAGCATGCTTCAGCATAGACATGTCATCAGGGTGAATATGATTGATCAGAGCGGAAAGGGTTGATTGCTGCTGATCAGGCTTTATAGCCCATTCTAAAGTGGAATGAATGAAAAGGAACTCTTTTATGCTGAGATCATAAACAAAGTGTATGTTGTTTCCAAATGGAAATCCTTTTTGTTTTTCTAAATTGATTATCATGATGTAGCGTTTTTTCAGCACGGCTTTTTCCTTTGATCATTTATGGTATTCTGTTCATCCAGCTGAACTCCAAGCCTAAACAATCATTTTAGCAGAAAGTTCTTAATTTCGACGTTAGGGGCATAAATTTCCTATGGATGCGAGTAAACAATTTCTTCTGTAAGCTGTTGCTATGAGCAGTGAAAAACAGGCAGCCTGACCTTCTATTGACGGACATAATATTGCCGAATGGCAACGGGCTTGATTACTGCAGGGAGTTAAAGTTAAGCGATGAGGTTGGGGAGGTCATCCGGTGTTTGTGATGTCCGCCATGATCAGTAAACCCTTCAAGTTGAATTTTATGGTTGACACCATCAATTGTTACCTCCAAGCGGACTAATAGATACCTATAGTTTACTGGCTAAGATTTACCAATCAGCAATCCATACTGCCTCAAGTTCGAAGGGGTTAATCCGCCGGAATACAGGATACAGCCATGCCTTGGTTGAGGTTCGGGTCACATTTTTTTTCCAGATTCCCTTACCGCTTTTTGTTCCGCCTGATTAGTAGTGTCAGTTCCTGTACCGTTATCACCAGACCTGCCGCTTACATTGGTGGTGGTATCGGTACCTACAGTATCTGAACCTGTTATTGTAGTGGTGTCCATTTGCTCTTCGGATCGTTGTTCTGGTGAAGCGCAAGCCATAAATAATGTTGTACCCAGGGCGATGATTAAAGTGTTTGCTTTCATGATAATTAATTTGTCTTTTATTGAGGTGACCAATCTTTTACTTATTACTGTTGCAAACAGCTAAGGAGACTCGTTGTTTCAACTAATTTTACGCTTAAACATTGCATAGAGCTACCCTGATCAATGCTTGTTTCCTGGATAATAGGGTAAAAATACCTGATTTAAGGTGTTTATACTGATTTTACACGTCTGGGCAAACATCTGCTAGAATTCCATGTTATCAACCTGAATTTATCGTTTACACCTAAAAAAACAACTTATGAAAAAGCTATTAATTACATTAATGCTGACCGCTTTTTGCTGGACGGCATTTGCATCAAATGTGCAGGCGCAAGACACAACACGCAGACAGCAGGATACCACCAAAAAGCATGGTCAAAAATCTAAAAATAAAAAACAGCATAAGCGCGATACCACCAACCGTAAACCTGGTGATACTACTTCCAGGACAACAAAACCAATGTAATCTTTATATTGCTTAAACTAAAACGATGCAAAGTCAAGAGCAAAATCAACAGCCAGATGGCCTGGAACAAACCGAACAGGGGCAAGGGTCATCCGGATTGGAAAATTCACAAGCATCTGCAGAAGATATTGATGACAATCAAAATGACCTCGCGGGAAATGCTTCGGGTAACACACCCGATCAACCCGCAGGAAACATTCCGTCAGGAATTGGAGGAACTGATATTTCAGGTGAAGATTCGGCTGACCAGAATGATTCATTACCTTCAGACGGACCGGTAAGTCAGGATAAAGGTGGCAATAGAGCCGATCTGACCAATATTGAAACTGATGACGATGATGAATTTGAAATAAAGGATTAACAAGTCATTTAGATAAACAGCAGTAGTAAAAACAAAGCCCCGGAAGGGGCTTTCCTCATTTCTTATAACCCGTCCACATGATTTCTATTAATAAGACTCGGACGTATTTAGCAGCTTATTTGTCTTGCTCAAGCTCCTGATATCGAACCCTTGTATAGCTTAGCGTTTATATTATCCAGATCACAGCTGGTTCGATATAACCAAAAGTTATGAGTGGAGATATATGGAAAAACTATCGTTTATGTTATTTTTATGAACCTTATAATCAGATGTTTGTATTGCTAATATAAAGTCTTAGGATAGTAATTATTTAGTTCTTTTTCTCCTGCTGGAATACCTTCCTCAGCTCACACAAGCCGTCGTTTATTCAGATGAAGAACGATGACAACAGGTAAAGAGTACAGGGGCACGCCATGGACCTATTTCATGGACTCCAATTTTTTTAAACAATATAATGCCAGGGCTGTTCTTTTTTTAAACACATAGCTATGAACTACAAAAAACTAATGGAAAAAACTTTTGATCAAAGATCTGATTACCGTCCACAGATGGTTTTTGCACTGATCGCCGGATTAGCTGCGGGAGCGGTAGTGGCAGTATTATTTGCTACGAAAAGTGGGAAGACTGTGCGTAGGCAGATAACTGATAAAATTACGGGACTTGGACAGGATGCCAAAGACATTTACGCATCGATGATCTGCAAAACAAACGGCCGGAGCAACGACATCCTCAGCAACGGAGCAGAGCAGAACCAGGTGATCCACCATGTTCATCAAGCTGCGACTAAAAAACCTAAATCGGATATCAAAGAACTAATCCATGATGCACATGCCGGTGCTGCTGATACAGAGCAAAGCCTTTAACATAATGGGTAGAAAGCCCAGATGAGTTATAACGGTTAGGCATTTTATTAAGGGGATTGATGATAATATATCACATAAAATAGGCAACAATTTGCAGAGTTTTCAGTATAATGCTTACCATATTTGTATCCGTCTCATTTTCGAACCGACAGTAAAAACAGAGGGTCTGTCGAATTGACGATAGATAAACCAAGTATGATATAAACCTTTAAGATGACAGCATATACTGAAAAACTAGTCTACCTTGCAAGTAGTGGAGATTTGCGACTGTCTGCCAATCAGAGTTGCTGGGCGGCCCAGGCAGAAATGGAACAGCTATTAACCAAAGCAATTGAAGCACAGGGCTGGACTGTACAAAGAGCCCATCCTTACGATAACGAAAAAAAACACGGATTTATAGATTCCCAGCGAATGGGTATCGAAGTGTTTAAGTCTATCGACCCCAATGCACCTTTGATTATTGCCGAAAGTGTGTGGCAATATACACACCACGTCCTTGCCGGATTAACTACACATAAAGGACCTATTTTAACTATAGCCAACTGGAGTGGGCAATGGCCGGGACTGGTCGGAATGCTGAATCTCAATGGCTCGCTGACTAAAGCAGGAGTAAATTACAGCAGTTTATGGAGCGAAGATTTTAGTGATGACTTCTTCAAAAATGGACTAGCGGAATGGTTTGCGGCCAAAACGGTTACACAGGATAAAAGCCATGTGAAAAGTTTTAATGCGGTTAGCCTGCCCCAGGCAGACGAAGAAAGGGGGAGAGCCTTTGGTCGCAGCTTGCGTGAAAACAAAGCCATTATGGGTGTATTCGATGAAGGCTGCATGGGTATGTTTAATGCCATTGTACCCGACGATCTGTTACATAAAACTGGCATATTTAAGGAACGTCTAAGCCAATCGGCTTTGTATGCTAAAATGAAAACGGTAAAAGACCAAGAAGCAGAAGAAGTTCTTAATTGGTTATTGGAAAAAGGGATGACCTTTAACTGGGGTACTGATGGTTTAACGGAACTCACCCGCGAACAGACGCTGGAACAATGTAAAATGTACATCGCTGCACTGCGTATTGCAGATGAGTTCGGATGCGATACGATAGGTATCCAGTATCAACAAGGCCTAAAGGATCTGACCGCTGCGAGCGATCTGGTGGAGGGCTTGTTAAATAATCAGGAGCGGCCACCTGTATTTTCCGAATCAGGCAAGGAATTATATGCGAATGAAGCATTACCGCATTTTAACGAAGTTGACGAATGTGCCGGAATTGATGCACTCGTAACTTACCACCTTTGGAAAGCCCTTGGAATGCCTGGAGAAACGACACTTCATGACATCCGCTGGGGCGAACATTTTAAAGGCGATGGTATTGACGACTTTGTTTGGCTATTCCTTATTTCAGGGGCTGCGCCGCCTGCCCATTTTATTAACGGCTATAAAGGCGCAAGTAGCGATCGACAGCCCGCTATGTATTTCCGACTGGGCGGCGGGAGCCTAAAGGGCATCAGTAAGCCAGGGGATCTGGTTTGGAGTAGGGTTTATGTCATGGATAATGCCTTGCACTGTGATTTAGGAGTTGGAGAAGCGGTATTACTACCCGAAGAAGAGACGGAAAGACGCTGGAAGGGTACCACTCCTCAGTGGCCGATTATGCATGCGACACTCAGTGGGGTTAGTCGCGATCAGATGATGGCGAGACATCAGGCCAACCATATCCAGGTGGTCTATACCATTGATAAAGCATCAGCTCATAAAGCTTGTCGAATCAAGGCTGCAGCATTACAAGAAATGGGTATCCATGTTCATTTTTGCGGGAATGTAGACCATGAAGGCAAGCAGTATAATTAAGAGCGAGTGAAAGAGAAACAGTTGACATTTGGTGCGAAGGGCCATTTTTTGAATAATCTGCAATGTTTTTCTGCGGATGGGAAATGGCTCGTTTATGATACCCGGAATGACGATGCGCATATCGCCAGAACAGGGGGTATAGAGATGGTAAATACCGAGACAGGAGCAATAAAGATCCTGTTTCGGACCCAAAATCAAACTGAGTTTGGACCGGGAGTAGGGGCAGCTGCCTTTTCTCCGGTGACAGACAGGGTCATCTTTATCCAAGGAATAAGAAATGCTAGCAACGCGAATCCTTATAGCTTTACCCGCAGAACTGGTATTGCTGTAGATACTGATCAACCGGGACAAGCCATTTTTATGGATGCCCGTGACATTATTGAACCGTTTACCGCCGGGGCATTACGCGGCGGTACACATGCGCATTCCTGGAGTGGCGATGGTCAATGGTTAAGCTTTACTTATAACGACTATGTTGTTGAGCAGTTAAATAAGACAGACCCAAAAATACAGGATCTAAGAACCGTTGGCATCATGTTTCCGGCTAAAGTAAGGGTGGCCGCGGATGGGGACGAGGAGAACAACGGTGGTGAAATGTTCGCGATTATCATTACTGAGGTAACTGAAAATCCAGCGGCTGGCAGTGATGAAATAAATAAAGCTTTTGATGAATGCTGGATAGGGACAAATGGTTACCTCAATGCTGATAATACCCGGGTCAAGAAAGCAATTGCTTTTCAGGGAAATGTAAAAGATAAGGATGGAAAAAGCAAAACAGAGATATTTGTGGTGGATTTGCGGGAAGACCTGATCTCTGCCTTGCCTGCTCAGCCATTTAGAACAACTAAAGACGGCCGAATAGCTGTTCCGCCAGGAATAAAACAACGGCGGATTACATTTACCACTGAGGGCGTACAAGGGCCGCGTCATTGGCTGAGGTCTAATCCTGATGGGACGGCGATTGCCTTTCTTTCAAAAGATCAGTGGGGATTTATCAATATTTTTTCCATTTCTCCTAATGGCGGCGAAGCGAGGCAGTTAACCTTTCATGAATTTGACATTCAAAGCGGCCTGAATTATAGTCCTGACGGGAAGCATATTGCCTACATAGCACAAAATGGAATTTACCTTACAGCATGTGCTACAGGAAAATATCGAAAATTAACCGATTCATTAACAGATCCGGGAAAGCTAACTGGAAGTATAAGCTGGTCGCCCGATGGAAAACAGCTGGCTTATAACCGATATGTGAAACAGGAAGATGGTGATTATCTACAGGTGTTTCTGATGCAGATTGATGACCCGCTTAATACATGAAATCAGCGTTGCTGGCGAGCGTTTGCCAGCTATAATCCAGATATTGAGAGGTGTAATTAGCTGTGGTTGCATTGATAAACAATACCGTTCTGCCTTCCATGGTGTGAACGACAGTATTGGCCAGCTCCTGGGGTACAGCAGGACATCCCTGACTACGGCCCAGGCGGCCTAACAAATCAATGGTATGCTGACTAACGTACTCGGCCCCATGAACCACAATTGCCCGTTCACGTGCATTAGAATTGAAACCTTCATCCATGCCATCAAGTCTTAATGACAGCCCGTGTTTTCCACGATAGGCTTCACCGGTAACATAAAAACCAATACTACTTTTTTGAGATTCGATCGTATTAGAAAAATTAGTGGCCTGGTCGCCACCGCTATAAGTTCCATGTGCCACCCAGGTATTTAAAAGTAGCTTCTCCTGATCAAGATCTACAATCCAGAACCGTTTCTTTTTGCTACTCAGATCAAAATCGGCAATACTTAAAATCGACTTGTCTTCCGAAATCTTGCCTGTGTTTCTCAGATTGTAAAACCCTATAGCGGCTTTTTTGAATACAGATACCGATAATCCGGCTTGCTCAAGATGAGCAAGGTCATATATCTGTTGGATTTGCTCGTTAATTGTGAGATTGTTAATTGCGAGATTGTTGGCGTTAAACGCCTGGTTTTTAACTGAATCTATTTTCACTGGTGTCCAACTGATCATAGTCAGTGCAATCGTAATCATAACTACCCCCGCTACTCCTAAAACACCCTTT
>CBFGNP010000053.1:0-11648 GCA_965650095.1 uncultured Pedobacter sp.
TGAACGACTGGGAAGGCAAACTAGACCTATACCTGCCCCCGGCAAAAAACGGCCCCAGTCCGGTTGTCCTCAATATCCACGGTGGCGGCTGGAACAAAGGCAACAAGGAATCCCAGACCGGCTTTAGCGCTTTCTTTAAAAGGGGCTATGCCGTTGCCAATATTGCCTATCGCTTAACCGGGGTAGCTACTGCACCCGCAGCGGTAGAAGATACCCGCTGTGCACTGATCTACCTGATCAGCAATGCAAAAAAGCTGAATATTGATGTCAGCAAGATCGTTATCATGGGTGGTTCGGCCGGCGGGCACCTGGCCTTAATGGGCGGACTGCTGGAAAACAGCCACATTTTTGACACCAACTGCAGGGGAACGGAAAACATTAAAGTTGCGGCGATCATCGATAAATATGGCATTACCGATGTATGGGACTGGGCTTACGGACCAATAAAAACAAGCAAATCGGCGACGAGCTGGCTGGGTGATCAAGCTGAGAACAAAGACTTCGCCATGGCGGTATCTCCACTTTACCAGGTTAAAAAAACGAGTCCACCCGTCTTCATTGTACACGGCGATGCCGATCCTATTGTGCCCTACCAACAATCGGTTGCGCTCAAGGCTAAACTGGACGAAATGGGTGTAAAAAATGAATTCATCACCGTTAAAGGTGGCTTGCATGGAAAATTCCCAGCCGAAGAGAATAGTGCGGTAAACGCAAAAATTATGGACTTTCTAAAAGAGCTTGGTCTATGAAAGTTAAGGGATTAAGGTGGTATATCATTGCGCTGATTGCTTTTGCAACAGTGATCAACTACATCGACCGTAGTGCCATCAACATCATGTGGCCCTACATTTATAAGGAATTTGGCATTGCAGATGCCGACAACAAAAGTGCGCTGGCGCTGATCACCACTTTCTTTATGATCGCCTATGCTTTAGGTCAAACCTTTACGGGCAAACTAATGGACGCTGTGGGTACCCGGTTGGGGATGACCATCTCCATCCTCGGCTGGAGCGTTTCCATTGCCCTGCACGCTTTTGCCCGCACTTTACTGTCTTTCAATATTTTCAGGTTCCTGCTCGGCTTTTCTGAAGCAGGCAACTGGCCCGGCGCTACAAAAAGCAATGCCGAATGGTTCCCTGCAAAAGAAAGAGCCATTGCACAAGGAATTTTTGGTGCAGGCGCATCATTGGGTTCAGTCGTATCCGCACCGATTATCGCACTGCTTTACATTGCGTTTGGCTGGAAAGTGACCTTTGTGCTCATTGCAGCATTGGGACTGATCTGGGTGATCCCATGGCTAATGATCAATAAAGCAGCACCTGAAAAACACCCATGGTTAACAGAAAAAGAGCGCAATTACATTCTCGATACCGATCCGAAAGCCAGCAGTTCTGTTGAAGTGGCACCGGTGCTGAGCTGGAAAGAACTGCTGAAATTCAGGAATACCTGGGGCATCATCATGGGCAGGTTCTTTATCGACCCGGTATGGTGGCTTTTTGTAACCTGGCTGCCCACTTTTTTAAAGGAGCAGTTCCTGTTCGACATCAAGCAAATCGGCGCATTTACCTGGCTACCCTACCTCTTTGCCGCCATAGGCAGCCTGGTTGGCGGATACCATTCTTCCTGGCAGGTAAAAAGAGGGGTCAACGCTGTAAGCGCACGAAAAAACTCCATCACGCTGGGCTGCATAGTGATGCTCGTCTCATTGGTTGCTATTGTTTATTTCCTCGACAGCTTAAAAGACACCCCAACGCTGGCCATGGTACTGATTGGCACTACCCTGTTTGGCTTTCAGTTCCTTATCGGAAATATACAAACCCTGCCAAGCGATTATTTCAATGGTAAAAACGTAGGTACGGTAGCCGGAATGGGTGGCACAGCCGCAGTAATAGGTACCCTGCTGACCACCTGGGCCGTCCCCATTATCACAAAAACAAGTTACGTTTCATTTTTTGTACTCGCAGCAGTGCTGGTACCCATCACATGGATATGTATAAAATATATAACAGCTAAAAAAGTAATTAATCAATAAACATTTGAATATGCGTTTAAAAAATAAAGTCGCAATTGTAACCGGTGGGTCAAGGGATATCGGTAGAGCCGTTTCAGTTCAGCTGGCACAGGAAGGTGCTAAAGTGGTCATCAATTACCACGGCAATGTTGCCAATGCAGAAGAAACCTTAACAATCATAAAGGATAATGGCGGTGAAGCAATCATTGTGAAGGGTGATGTAACCAAATCTGCCGACGTAACGGCACTTGTAGCAAAGGCCAGGGAAACATTTGGCGAGGAGATACACATCCTGGTGAATGTAGCGGGTGGCATGGTGGCGAGGAAACCAACCCTGGAACTGGACGAAGAATTCTGGGATGCGGTGATGGATCTGAACTTAAAAAGTGTATATCTGGCCGGAAAGGCTTGCATCCCTTATATGAAATCGGGTGCAGCTATTGTCAATCTTTCTTCCTTAGCGGGGAGAGATGGCGGCGGTCCGGGTGCAAGTGCCTATGCAACCGCAAAAGGTGGCATCATGACTTATACCCGTGCACTCGCCAAAGAGCTTGGCCCAAAAAATATCCGTGTAAACGCGGTGCTGCCAGGAATGATTGCCACTACTTTTCACGACACCTTCAGCAAGCCGGAAGTGAGGGTTAACGTAGCCAATGCTACCTTATTGAAAAGAGAAGGAACAGCTGAAGAGGTGGCCGACCTGGTGATCTACCTGGCCTCAGACCAGTCCAGTTACATTACAGGGGCAAACATTGATATCAATGGCGGATTAAATTTTTCATAAAAAAGCAATACAGCGGGGTGCTTAGACCAGATTTAAGCCCCCGCTGAAAAAATTACCTGACAGCTCCGGACATTAAAAGAACTGTTTCCTGCAGTAAAAAGAGACTTTACTCAGCAGGGCATTACCCGAAACCAAATATAAACTATCAATAGATATGAATTCGAACACTTACTTACGGAGGATACTGCTTATTGTATTTTCTTGTGCGCTGTTTTTCAATCCGGGGTTTTCTCAAACCAGGGTAAAAATACAGGGGCTGGTTAAGTCTCCGGGCGGCGAAACATTGCCGGGCGCATCCGTCACTGTTAAAGATTCAAAGCAGGGCACTGTAACCAACAACAAGGGTGAGTTCAGCATTAATGCAGAAACAGGTAAACTCCTCTTGTTTAATTATCTCGGATACCAGGCCCAGGCTTATGCGGTGAAAGGTCCCGCAACCATAACCATAACTTTACAGGAAAGTCCAAACACCATGAACGAGCTGGTGGTCATTGGTTACGGCACACAGAAAAAGTCATCCGTAACCGGTGCGGTGAGTAAGCTAAAAAACGAAAATCTGGACGAGATACCCACCTCACGGCTCGACAACGCCCTTATCGGAAAGATCGCAGGTGTTACCATTCAGAATGTAAGTTCAGAAGTGGGTGCTGATCCCATCGTTAGGGTACGTGGCTTCAGTTCGATCAGTGCAAACTCACAGCCCCTGGTTGTAGTTGATGGCTACCCTGTACCGGATGGTCTGTCTTTTGTAAACCCACAGGATGTAGAATCCATTGAAGTGCTTAAAGACGCGGCATCAGGTGCCATATATGGCTCCAGAGCTGCCAATGGCGTAATTCTAATCACCACTAAAAGTGGAAATTCGGACAAACCGACGTATTCAGTCAAGTCGTATTATGGTTTCAAAAAACCATACGCACTTAATCCGATCATGAGCATTACCGACTATACAAAAATGCTTTTTGATGAGGCCGCCTTGCGCGAAAATGACCCGACAGTACCGGCAAATGGGAAAAACCTGATCACAGGCCCGGAAAGAGCTGCCTATATTATTGAAAATCAGATAAGCGGTGTGCCGACCGACTGGCAGCAGGAAGCGCTGCAGGATGCCTCCATTGCCAATATACAACTGGGAATTTCCGGAGGTAAAAAGGAATTAAAGTACTACATTTCAGCAAGCGGCCAGAAAGATCAGGCCATTTTAAAGTACAGTGATAATGAACGTTTAAATGTAAAGGCTAAGGTAGATGGTGCATTGAGCAAAAAAGTCGACTTCAGCATCAACTTCAATCCTTCTTACATCAAAACGCAAAGACCAGCAGTTAACTTTACAGATTATTTTAGGTTCGGATCTTTTCTGCCGGTTTATCACAATGAATTTACCGCCGCTTACGTCCATCAGAATGCCCAATGGGCTGATATTCTTCCGGGAGATTTTGTGCAGGCGCGTCATTTTAACGGCTTGCAGTATTCAGGCACAATGCCGGATGGCAGTTTATGGACAAGCAGTGGTCCGGTAGAGCCCTTCGCAACCAGCAACAATACCCCCCTTTCCATTGCCGCAAGGGAGACACGGGATCAGCAGACTTACAGAATGCTGGGCAGCGGCGACATCAGTATTAAATTCTTACCTCATCTGATCTTTAAAAGTTCGGTTGGAGGTTATTTCTCTCAGCAGGAGAACAATACCTTTACCAAATCAAGCGCCAGAAAAGATGGCGACGTGAACGAAGCTACCGTATACACGAAAAATTACCTGGATGTTTTATTCGAAAACACCTTAAATTATAACCTCACCAGGGGCAACCATAACCTGACCGGGCTATTGGGCTTTACAACGCAGCAGACCATGATCAAGGAATCTAACATGGTTGGCCGGAACTTTCCTACTGACGAATTTGAAACGCTAAACCAGGCCGCCCAAATAGATCAGGCCCTGACCAGGACCCTTAAAGACCGCATCGGCCTCATCTCTTACCTCGGCCGTTTTACTTATGATTATAAAAGCAAATATCTGCTGGCACTCAGTTATAGAATGGATGGCAGTTCCTATTTCGCGAAAGGCAAAAAATATGGTTCCTTTCCAGCAGTTTCAGCAGGCTGGGGAATTGCAAAAGAGGATTTCATGAAAAATATAACCTGGCTCAGCAATATGAAACTAAGAGCCAGCTATGGGGCAACAGGAAATAACAAGATCGAAAGCTTTGCCTTCCAGAACCTGCTCTATCCCGGTAATTACAGCTTTGGAAGCGGAACGGGTGAAGTGAACCTCGGTCTTGCGCCCAATGCAGACGTCCTGGCCAATCCAAATATTACCTGGGAAAGGACCTTTGAATTTAACACTGGTCTTGACCTTGGTTTCATGAAAGATCGCTTTGGGTTAACCCTGGAATACTATAACTCCAACACTGAAAAGCTGTTATACAAGAGATCCACCCAGTCCTTTAGCGGATCATTCGAATATTTCGACAATTCCGGAAGAGTGAAAAATCAGGGTATAGAAGTAGAATTGACCTCCAATAACCTAAGAAATGACAAATTCCAGTGGACTACAGCTTTAAATTTCTCCGCTAACAGAAACCGTTTACTGGAGCTGGGCGGAGAGCCTTTTCAGTACAATTATGGAGAGCGCAATGAAATTTATGCCTCTATTGTAGGTCAGCCTGCCATTCAGTTCTTTGGTTATAAAACCAATGGAGTCTGGACCTCACAGGCGCAGATTGATGAAGCAAAAGCTGGCGGACAAACTTCTACGCTGGCTAAATATTATGCAGCGGGGGGTTTGAAGTTCGTAGATGTAAATGGAGATAATAAAATCGACGTAAACGATCGTACCACACTCGGCACTCCATTTCCGGATTTTACCTGGGGTATTAATAACTCGTTTAAGTTTAAGGGATTTGACCTGAATATCCTGATCCAGGGTGTACAAGGCGTAAAAGTGATCAATGGTGATGCCAATTACAACGAATCAAGAAGATACAATGAAAACTTCAATGAAAACAGATGGATCAGTGCTGCCAATCCCGGAGATGGCAAAACGCCTTATTATACCAACGGAGAAAACTGGCTGCTAACAGATTATGTAATTGAAGACGGTTCATATGCCGCGATCAGGAATGTGATACTGGGTTATACCCTACCCGCAAAATTCACTAAAAAACTCGGCGTAAAAGGCCTGAGGATCTACAGCTCCGCAGACAACGTCGTTTACCTGATGGGCAGTTCTTATCGCGGGATCAATCCTGAGGCGAGGACGACCTCCTCGCAATATGCTTCTCCCCTTATTGATGGTTATCAGCGCGGAGCATTTCCGATTTCCCGCACTTATACATTCGGCATAGATGTAAATTTTTAATTCATGGGCTACTTTAAACTACATAAAATGAAAAGCTTTAAATACCTAAGTGCAGGCCTGGTGCTCCTCATCAGCGCAAGCGCCTGTAATAAAATTATTGATATTGATCCCATATCAAATATCGGAGTTGATGCTTTCTATAAGAATTATGAGGAAACGAAGGTCGGACTTACCGGCAGTTATAACGGATTACAAAAGCCCTTGGAGTACGAATGGATGCTTACCGATCTGCGCAGCGACAATTCCAAGCAAGGGGTAGCCAACAGTTCCGCTGCCATAAACTTCGAATTTAATGAACTGGATATGTTTACGTTAAATTCTGCTCATGATAAAGTTTACCAATACTGGCTGGTTACGTATAAAAACCTCAGATCAATCAATTACGTATTGAAAAGCCTGGGTGTAAGCTACGTTGGAGGGCAGATTACACTGGGTGAAGGAACCGCTAAAATGAGTTCGCAGCAAAAAAATCAGCTGGCTGGCGAAGCTTTATTTTTGCGCGCCTATCATTACTTCAACCTGGTCCGGTTGTATGGTGACGTGTTCCTGATCACAGAACCTGTTGATCCGGAGCAATCCAAGAAGATAACGAGAACACCATTGGCTGATTGCTATCAGCTCATCACAGCCGATCTTCTGGCTGCGAAAGACCTGCTTTTGCAGACACCATATACAACCGCATCCAATTCCGAAGCTGGTCGCGCCACTTCCTGGGCAGCTAAAGCCTTGCTTGCCAAGGTGTATTTAACCACGGACCGCGCTGCCAGTGCCCTGCCCCTCCTGGATGATTTGATCACCAATAGCGGTCATGGTTTACTGCCATCCTTTTCAGACGTCTTTTCCATCAACAATGAGATGAACAAAGAAATCCTATTTGCGGTAAGGTTTAAAGCTGGCGGCTTCGGCCTGGGTAACTTAATGGCCAACAATTTTGCCCCGACATCCAGCGGAAGTGCCATTGTTAATGGAGATGGAAGCGGATATAATTTCCCTACAAACGAACTGGATGTAAGTTATAAAACCCCAGCAAGTGGTTCCACTGACACCAGGAAAGCCGTTACTATGGCGAAACATTCCTCCAAACTCTATGTAAAAAAATTCATCTCTCCGGTACTCGTTAAATTTGATGCCGAAAATGACTTCCCGGTAATCCGTTTCTCTGATGTATTGCTGATGAAGGCCGAAGCGCTTGGCTTTGGAAGCACCAGCATAAACTTAATAAATGAGGTAAGGACGAGAGCAGGGGCGACAGATTACGTCAGCGGCGATTTTAATACTGGTTTTTACAAATATCCGACCGATGGAAGTGCGAACGCCATCTCTACACCTGCTCAATTTTTAACTGCCTTACTAAACGAAAGACGGCTGGAATTCGCATTTGAAAATCAGCGCTTCTTTGACCTGGTACGGACCGGGCAAGCTATATCGACCATAAAAAATCATTTTGCATTAGAGTTTGATTCCCATTACAAAGCTTACAGGCCAGCATTTACTCTGGCTGAGCTGCAAGCAAATCTGACGATGGAGAAATTGCTGCTGCCCATACCACAGCGTGAACTGGATGCAAACGACCAAATAAAGATCATTCAAAACCCAGGCTATTAACCCTAAAAAATTGGATATGAAACCGTCATGATTTTTAAATCACACAGTGGAATGATTAAATCATGACAGCTTCATCACCAATGAAGACAAAATTTAACCAGATGAAAATAATAGATAACCTTTGGATCGCAGCGCTTTTAATCGCAACGGTCATAGTACAAAGTTGTAAGAAAGATAAGGTCGTTACTTCCAGCCCAGACACCTTTACCACAAAAGAGTATACCTACAATACCGCAACCAAACAACTAAGCCCGGAAGCAGAAATTAATGGAGAACTGAGCTCGCCGGTAGGTGTAAAATTAATTTATTGCTACCTGGTACGCAACAATACGACAGACTCACTGATCTATATTGGCACACCAGCAGAAAACAGCAGGGCCGATTATAAGTTTAGCATCCCTTCAGCGACTTATACCAATGCTAAATTGGTGCAGGTGAGCGGCATCAGAGTAATGGTGAAACATGTAGACAATACTTCTTTTGAAGGATTTATCAAGTTGACTTCCTTTACCCCACCCTTGCCAAAACTGGAAAATGTGCCGCTGAGCCTACTTCCTGACGCTACCGGAAAAATTAATCTGACGGGTACCGCGAGTTCTGAAAACGGACTGAAGAACATTGAATTTTTTGATGACTACCAGGGCGAATTTGTTTTACTGAATAAGATAGACCTGCCTGATAATGAGAAAACCTATCATTTTAATTATGACTATAGCTATCGCAAAAACGCAGGAAATTTAAAAGTCGTGGTCACCGATAAATTTGATTTAAAAATTGAAGCAAGCGTCAATATTCCATTAAAGAAATACACACTTTATCAGGATCTGGTGATGATGGCAAACGGGACAGCAGCTGCTCCTTCTCCAAGTAGTTTTTTCTTTGGTAAAACAGGCACATTAACAGGCACCTGTAACATTAGCGGGCAGGAAAAGGACCTTGACTTTCTTACCTATTGCTCGAGTGCCTTCGTGTTCACCATTTACAGTCCGGCCAACACCACAACCATTTCAAAAAATTATAAGTGTAATACACTGATCTGGGAACCAGTGGCAACGGACCTTAAAGCCACAAAATTCAGGACACTTATTCCGGGAACTGCAGATGTCGACAGGATTTATGCCGCTTACAATTCCAATGGCATTACCGACCTGGAAGATACTTTTTTTGGCAGCATCGCCGCGCCATCCAGCAGTACTGTTAAATACGATGCAACCACACCTGCAGCCAATGCATTCAATGTGACGAATGCCTATCTGGTATGGATAAGGGTGCCCGAAGCAGATGGTACGTTTACCAATCAGCTGTTAAGCGCCAAAGAAGTTACCATTGGTACAACAGCATCCGTGTCCACCATTAAGTTTGACATTTTAGTTTCCAAATAAATAATAATAAAAAACTAATTAGCGTATATGAAAATTTTCCTTTTCTCATTTCTGTTGTTGTTTGGCTTCAACACCTTTGCAGACCAGGTGGTTGTAGAAAGTCCCCAGGCACTTCAAGTCGCGGTGGCAAAAGCTAAACCCGGCGATATTATCTATCTAAAGGATAAAGTATGGAGCAATGCCGCTATACAGTTGGATGGAAAAGGAATCGCTGGAGCACCGATCACCATTATGCCTCAAACACCCGGAGGCGTAATTTTTACCGGACAGTCTTATATCCAGATCAGTGGTGAATACCTGCTGATCAAGGGGTTTCATTTTAAAAATGGCTATACCCCTAAACGGGAAGTCATCTCTTTTCGGATCAATAACGACAAGCTGGCCAGCAATTGCCGGGTAAGCAGTGTAGTAATCGAAGACTACAGTCAGCCCGAACGATTCAAAGCAGATGCCTGGATTACCTTTTACGGGAAAAATAATCGTGTAGATCATTCAACATTTGTGAATAAACTGAATTCAGGCCCGCTTATTATTGCAGAATTAGACGATGAACGGAGTCAACGGAATAACCATAGCATTGACAGCAACTATTTTAAAGGCCGTCAGCGCTTTGGCTCCAATGGTGGAGAGACGATTCGCATAGGTGTTTCCAGGTATTCATTGACCGCATCGCGTACAAATATCGTTCACAATTATTTTGAACACTGCAACGGCGAAGTGGAGATCGTATCCATTAAATCCGGCGAAAATAAGGTCAGCTTTAATACCTTTTATGAATGCGAGGGCGGACTGGTGTTAAGACATGGCTCTGGTAATGTGGTTGAAGGCAATTTCTTTATCGGTAACAATAAGCCTTTTACCGGGGGAGTGAGGGTGATTAACCCGCGTCAGCGGGTATTTAATAATATTTTTTATCAGTTACAAGGTAGCAACTTCAGGGCAGCCCTGGCAGTGGTGAATGGTGTACCCAATTCACTCATCAATCGCTATTATCAGGTAAAGGATGCTATCATTGAAAAAAACACTTTTATCAACTGTTCCAGCATTTTATTTGGTGCAGGTAAGGATGCAGAGCGAACACTCGGCCCGGAAAATGTATCCTTCAGGAACAACCTGGTCCTTACTCAACATACAGAAGTTTATACTGATGCCAATAATGACAAGGGAATTGTGTTCACTGACAATGCGCTGAATGAAGCTTTCAAAGGAGTATTACCATCAGGATTTAAGAAGATCGCACCGAAACTTATCCGGGTAAAAGGCTTTGATCTGCCCTATGACCCCAGATATGGCGCTGATCTAAAAGTACTTCCACTCATAAAAAAAGAAGCTACAGGAGCGGAGTGGTATAAATCTGTGACAGAACAACCTTTGCGGAAATCAAAACGTTTTGTTGTCAGAGCCGCACAAAGCGCGGTGATTGCAAGCCTCATTCAGGATGCCATTGCGGGTGATACAATTGTGCTATCAGAAGAGGGCTATTATAAAATGGATAAAGAACTAAAGGTGGATAAACCACTCATCATCATGGCGGGAGAAGATTTAAGAACAAGGCCAGTATTTGTCAACACATCCTTCAGCTCAATACCTGCTTTTATCAGCATAGAAAACGGTGGCGATCTGATCATTAAGAATATTGCTTTTAAGGGCACATATGAAAGCTTTGCTGCTGCCGATGCAGGGATTCGCTCTACGGAACGGCCGATGAACAGGCCTTATCTGCTGACCATTGACAATTGTGAATTTTACGATTATAATGAAAGTACCAACAGTGGCTTTAAAGCTTCAAAAGGAACACTGGCCGATAGCCTGGTCATCGTCAATTCAACTTTCCACCATATGTCGGGCAGCGGAATAGACCTGTCGTCAGAGAAAGACGACAAAGGCATATACAATGCAGAAAACAGCCTGATTAGGAACTGTACCTTCACAAATTTGCTGGGGGGTGCGATCAATATCTACCGTGGCGGCAATGACGAAAGTACCTTAGGTCCTTTTGTAACGATTGACCATTGTGTCTTTAACGAAGTAGAAAACAGAGAACAGGGAACGGTTGTGAGGCTGATTGGTGTACAACAGGCATCTGTTACCAACTGCAATTTTTCTAACAGCGGACAAGGAGGAAGATCAGTCCAGTTCCAGGAATACCGCTGGGATAAGATCCTTGTTGATTACTGTAATTTTTACGAATCGGGAAGGGTTGAGTCATTTTATGACAAGGTTGCTGGAAAGCATCTTTACCATGTAAAACCGAAATACAGCAACCCGCAAAAGCTTAACTTTCAATGGCTGGACAATGCCCCTGCCACAAACGATCAAAAGTCAATGGGTATTATAAGATAGACATGAAAAAATTAATAAGCATAATTCTAGGCATCGGCTTTTCAACGACGCTGATTGCATTTCTTAGTTCAGGCATCTCAGCTGGATCGGCGGCAAAGTTACCTTCAGATGTCCTTGATCTTCAAAACTGGAAGCTGAACGTACCAGAAGGGATAAAAACTCCGG
>CBFGNP010000054.1:0-11642 GCA_965650095.1 uncultured Pedobacter sp.
GTCCAGTCCGACCAGTTCTGGGCACAGTTTAATACATTCGGGTCGCAGGACTGTCTTACTCCTGCTGTCAATGTGAAATAAGTAACTCATTCCGAAACTTCAGTTGTTGCCTCCGGCGCGGGAACTTCAATTGATGGTTCTGTCGCTTCAGATTCTACCGGGGCTTCTTCCGCCCGCTGAATAAAATGCAAGTAGTCCACCCCCATCATTCCCAGGGTGTACTCGGTGGTTGTCATTTTGCTCATACGATCCTTAGCAAGTCCTTTTTGCTTGCCTTTGGCGTTTTCTACATGAGTAAGGAGGTTGGCTTTGCAGTATTTGGAGAGTTCTCGTGCTATTAAAATAGCTGCCATTTCATTATTAACCGACTTGGAGTAACTGATTGTGTATTCCTTGTCATCGTAGGTGAGTTCAAAGTCTATTGAACCCTTGAGGGACTTTTTTTCCATTTTTTGTAAGATTTATCGTTACAGCCTGCGGCTACACAAAAATAGCTAAAGGCTTGACTGTTAACAAATTATATGTAACTCATTTTCAATAAGTTATTAACTTAATGTATCTTTAACCGATTGATTTACAAATAAATGCCTACGATCACAAAAAAGAGGATAACAGACCTTATTATTAACTTAAAGGAGAAGTTTTCTCAAACCGACGATTCCCGGATAGACCCCACTGTTTTAGGGCAGTTAATTGATAATGTTCGTGCGGAACTGATTATAAAAAGTTTCGAGAAGGATGGTCAGATTGACCGCTCATGGCTTACAGATATGGGCCTGTGTACGTTTCACTCCGTGAACTTCGCCGACGACCCCAATGTCGAGTATTCGGTCAATACGGTTTCCAAATTCACTATTCCCAATGTTATTTCTTTAAAAAAGGGCGGCGCTGATTTAGGCATCTATATGCTCAAATCCCCTTGCGGGACTAAGGACTATTCCTACCTACCATTACCAATGTGGAATACCATTCCGCAAGACCATGTAAGGAGTAAACTTCCGTATTATGATCGTATCAACACCGCTCTTTACGTCAATCAGAAAGTAACAAAACTCCGCCCTGTACTAATCTTAGAGTCACCCGAAGATGGGTATATCGTAAACTCTACTCCCGTGGAAAGTGGGTCAATCGCTGCTTCAACTGTCTATAAAGTAAAAAACGGGACGGTGGTTTATCGTGGAGTTCCCTATGGACCTAATGATGAGTTTACTGGTAACGTGGCGGATGCAACTTTTGTCGGAACAGGGACTGTTTATTTAAAATCCCAGCTAACCTCAATAGCGGAAACATCTGCCTATCCTGTGAGTGCAGATATGGCCCGTCAGATAGTTCTTGAAATCTGCGTAAAAGAATTTAAGATAGAAGAATCCCAGGTAGCAGACAGACTAAACAATTCAGTAGATGACAGGCAATGAGTGGAAAGAGTTCGTCATTTCAACGAAACGGAAATATAAAAAAAGGTTCGGAAGGAAAATAAAAACCACCGAGATCAAAAAAATATGGGACGAGTATCTTGATTTTACTATTGAACGAGTCCTCAAAGGTGGAGAAGTTATAGTAGATAAATATTCAAGGTTAGAAGTAGTCGGGACACCGATCTGGAATGATAAAAATTTCATCGAGAGGTTAAAAAAAGGCAAGGCTTTAAGAAATGGATATTTTGTTACAGCCAACCTTAATCCCAAGAGAAGGGATGTAAAGTATAAAATAGTCTACACTAATACCTACCGGGACGTTTATTTCAAACCACATCCCAATTTCTCAAAACAAGTTCATCAGACTTTATGTAACACGAATAATTATTTCAGGATATGCCAGTCAATAAACTAGTATCAGTAAATCACGTTCTGGTCAACCTCATGGACTCTATGGGGCTTGAACATAATAAATATAAACCCATGTTCATCAACTGGGCTACGCAAGCTGAGAAAGAGATCGGTTCTTTTTACCAGTATCAAAAGAAAATCAAAGTCTTGACTATTTCAAACTGCGTAGCAGAACTTCCATGCGATGCTAAAGTAGTTCTACTTGCTCTTTTGGGAGATTTTGGCTGTGAGTGCGATGACCTTTTTGATCGTGTTGGACTTAATGTTACGGTCACTTCTGGAGATATAGAGTCCACTTCTTTTTTAGTAGTTGATCTTTCCGCAGACCAGATAGAGAACGGAACTTTTGGAACTATCAAGTTTACGGTTCAGGACAACAAATTAATCTTTAATCGTGACTTAGATGACCAGTCAATCACTGTTCAATACTTAGGACTAGTGACTGATGAAAACGGTATCCCTAGAGTCATGGAGAATCATTTGTTGGCAATAGAGGCTTATTGTAAATACAAATTTATCGGCAGAAGTATTAAAAGCGGGATGGATATAGCCATGTACCGAGAATATAAGTCTGAATGGAACCAATTAGTATGTTCGGCGAGGGCTGATGATGCGGAATTGACAGAGAATGATCGTGCTGATATTTTAGCTACAATCAACAATCCTTTAAGCGGTAGAAGTTTTAACGCATGAACCAGCATATAAACACATTTGAGGGCGGTATGTCGAAAGACTACGCTATTGAACTCCAACCAAACGGAACTTACCGGCACATGGTCAACTGTCACCTGGTATCAGAGGACGGGAATAATTTTGCTGTAAAAGACTGTTTGGGAAACGTTCAAACATTTACTTTGCCACAAAGGTACACCAACAACACCTTAACCTTAGAAGCTCCCTACGCCACGCCGCTTGCTTTTATTTCGTTTCCTGACAAACTAGTAGTTCTATATACTGGTGATGAAACTTCTTCTGGTGACTGGGGAGCTATCGGGATTATAAGATCGGTTCCTTACGGAGAAGGGATTCAACCCTTATCAGTAGCGGGGCAGATGTGTCCAGGGCTTACTGTTTTGTATCATCACAATAGTCTAAACTTTACCAAACTCAAACGAATAGACGGTTTTGGGTATTCGGAAAACGAAACGGTCGAAAGAATATACTGGACCGACAATTTAAATGAACCGAGGGTATTAAACATCGCTGACTCGTCTTTTACTACCTATATCGCAAGCGGAAGTTTAAGTGGAACGGCGGGAGTTAAGTATATGGTTGTTGAAGGGTTAATCGAATACCCCGTTGGTGGCGGGGTGTGGTACGGGCCTTCGTCAAACGCTTTAATTGATACCGTTCTCACTACCGATGGGGTACACACCACTTACACCGCTACTTCGGGAACCGCCCCTACTCCAAAAGTTATTGAGTATTTTCCTTATGAGTTATTAAGTTTCACCCCCGATAAAGTCTCTGGGTCTATTCAGTTTGATTCGTTCGGAACAGGAACGGTTAAGTGTGGGTCGAAGGTATATTTTTACCGACTTACAGCAGATTCAATCGCTACCCCGTGGAGCTATCCCAGTGCCCCGATTCACGTTCCATCTACACAAGATTTTACAATAGCTGTTGCTTATCACGATACCGTGGGTGGAGGAACTACTACCGCTGAATTAAACAGCTTAAAATCAGTTAAAGTAAATATTGATAACATAGATACAAGGTATAGCGGTATTGAATTAGCAGTGATGGAGTATAACAACGCTTTCGATACCCCTACTTCTACTTCTATTGTCGCTAAATATGTAATTACAGGAACCTCAATGACCCTGGAGCATAACGGGGCTTCAAGATACGATGCACTTACCCTTAGCGATCTGACGTTGGTTCCCGCGAGTATTTTAACTGCCAAGACTCTTTCAACAAACAAAGGATATATTCTTGCTGGTAATATTGTAGAAAGACCAGAATTAGACGACGACCTGTTAGGGATATCAGGAATTACTTATACTTCTTTCAATTACCCAATGCCTGTTTACGGTGATCCGTTGGCTTGTTCTTCATTGATGGACTTTGCTCCAGTTGTTCCGGTTACGGGAGCGAACCCGGCAGCTACAACAATAGTTCCAGATTCAAGATATGTAGTAACTGACGATACAGGGGGAAGTGTAGAGTACCCGGTAGCTTCTGGAACGTTCTACGCACAAGACCAGGTGTTTGTAGGGGTGAGTGGATCGGCGACGGCAACTATCCCGGCAGGAACAGAAGTAAGGCCATGTGTAACCCGGAATAGATATGATAATCAAACCACGGGTGACAGGACAGAGAATTATATCGAAATTCCCGCTTCAGCGCCTTTCTGGGATTATAAATCAGCGGTAGTAGATCAACACTGCAAAGGATATTGGTCGGCTGAGACTTATAGATATGGAATATTATATTACGATAAAAAAGGAAATCCTTATTATGTAAGGCATATCTGCGATTATACTTTCCCTACGATTTCACACGCAAGCAAGGCTGGATTAATGATAGTGCAATCATTCGGTGGAAACGATTGCTACTCCCTCAACCCTTCAGGCATCAAGTTCTCCAATATTGTAATTCCCTCATCAATTATTGACGATATCAGCGGGTTTAGTATAGTTCGGGCGGTGAGAGATCCGCGCATCTTGGCTCAAGGACTGGTGGGACAGATGTCGCTCGACAATACTTTAGTTCCCCCAGAATACAGACCAACCGCGTGGCCGTGTCCCAATGGAGATTTATACGCTCCGCCTCCGGGTATTTTTACCTTCCTGAGTCCAGATCATCTTGTAAATTTTCCTTTTAAAGACTCGTTCGGGGAAAAGGGGGATACTATTGAAATGGCTGGTTGGTTGAATGCAATCGCCTACACAGCCTCTTACGCAAAGACAAATAATGATGGTCAGTCGTTTCAATCTACATTTATTGTTCCGTTAACCGGAGACACGGATTTACAAGCTTCCGAAGTAACAAGGTGGTTAACTTATAACGAAGGAGAGATTGAAACTAACTTCGACGGATCGGGGAATACTTTTAAGAACACCATGTACACCAACACCGTTGCCTCCGCTTTTGCGGTGACGGACGACGCTTGTATTGGCGGGGTTTCTACCAATCTTGGGAATAGAAACGCTCAAGGGTCAAGAAAGGCAATCTTTACAATAGGCGCAGATTTTCATCATTACAGTTCGGCAAACGCTTATACCGCAGCGGCAGAGTTAGGTAATCCTAAAAAAATGCTGATGAACTACTGTAAATCTAAACCAGTACAGTACGGTTCGCTCGAAGATACAACTTATATTTCAACCGGTCACTACCAACCAATCACAGCCCAGGTAAAGACAGATACTTTTGATGGTTCGAGTAATTATATTTTTGATAACGTCGAAGTATTTGGGGGGGATTGTTATGTGAGTTTGGTGGATCAGGCTTATGCTTTATGGGATGACGGACTCGCTAAATCTTGTTTCTCGGCAGCGTGGTATTTTCCGTGTGAGTCAACTACAAACTATGGTTTAAGACGAGGAAGAAAATCTTCCGGGGCTCAAATTTATCAAGCCGCCGCTCCCCCAACAGCTCAGTCTATTGCTTACTTTATTACAGGTACAGGATCAAGACTCGAAGGATATTCGTATAACCCCGGCTATTCAACGGAAGGCCAATCAGTCAAATACCCAGCCGCGCCAGCAGCGTTATCACTAGCCAGTCAGTTCAAAACTAGGGTAAGGTTTGCTGGAGAAAAGATAGCAGGAGAACAGTTCGACTCATTCAGAAAATTCCTTGTCAACGACTATCGGGATATGGAAGGTATTTCGGGTGAGATCAACAATATCAAGACAAAGAACAACAGAACCCTGGTGTGGCAGAACTCAGCTATTTCTACTATCCCTGTTTTAGAAAGACAAGTTATTGGTGGACAGCAAGCCGCAGACGCGGTGGCTATCGGAACGGGTGGAGTTGTGGATAGGTTTGACCAGATCAGTTCTTTTGGCAATCAACATCAGTGGGGATTGACTGAAACTGAATTTGGATACGCGTGGTTTGATATGAGAAACAAAGCGTTCCTTGTTTATGAAAATGGTGGTGGAATTACAGAAATCAGTCAGATACTAGGATTGAAATCTTATTTCAGTGAAATATTTATCGAAGTATTGGGAACTTTTGTATCAGCGGATAAGCTTTTAAACTCTCCAACCTTCGCAGCCACTTCCGACCAACCCTTAATGGGAATAGGAATTACGGGAGTCTTTGATCCTAAGTTGAAGATGACCTACCTGACTTTTAAGTTCATGACCCAGGCATCCGTAGGAGGAAATCCGAATTACATTAATAAAGACTTTACAATAGGATATTATCATCCGATTAAAAGATTTATAGGTTTCTACGAGTGGCTCCCGTCAATCGCTCATAACCATAACGGATTCGTGTATGCCTGCAATAATCCTAAGAACAGAACTAAGTATTACGGAACCGGGATGGCTTCTACAAACTTTGTAGTAGGAGAAGTTACTGCTTACGGCCCTTATGAAATGATGTGCATTCAGGACGCGGATGGAGTGGTGAATAGTATTGCCGCAAAAGATCCATCATTTGCAAGCGGAGCAGCTACCGCGTACTGGACTCCGATCAATAAAGTAAATGAAATCTGGGTCAACAACCAGCCCGCCGCTTTAGGACAAACAATCGCCCCGGACTACATCAGGAACAAGTTTTTTGGAGCCGTGGTGAATAACGAGATTCAATTCGTGGTTAATCCAAGAACCCAAAACCCTTTTGCTGTTCTGAATATCGAGCAATTAGGGAATAATGTTTACCCCACCGATGTTTATACAGACGCAGGATCACAAACGGCCTCAGATTTATCAATTAAGTCGTGGGATAAGAACTTTAGATACATCATTGACAGATTGTGCCACAGCCTTCCATTAAGTTCAACAGGAAGGATTGTGAACAGGTATTTAAAGATCAGGATAGTGAAGAAAAACTGGACAACCGACCCCACAACTGTTACCGGAGTGACGAAAGTTCTTAATTCAGTAAGGTCGTTTTTTATTGAGAAGCGTTAAAGTGATTGCATAGACATCCTTTCAAGTCTGGAGTCTATTTTGGCTGTACGCTCTTCTAGCTTGTAGAGACGTTCGTTAATGGACGCAACGTGAATTTGTACGGCCTTCATATCCGTCTTGATGCTTTGGATATCGTTCTTTATCGGCTCCAGCTTAGAGTCCAACAACTGAACCATTTGCTCGTATGTGATTGTGTTTTCCATAATACGTTATACATACAAAGATAGGATAAAGTTGTCTCCAAAAGAAAACAGGGCTGTTAAATCTTTATAACACGGCATTGTTCACGGCTTTGTGGGATAAAGCAGCTCCCGGATATCTACGTCCAGGATTTGAGCTATTTTTTTGAGATCCCTTAAATGTGGTTGCGAAATATTGTTGCAAAAGCTAGTCACGGCGTTTGAGCTTTTACCCAACTGTTGACTGAGCCATTTCTGTGACCGGTCTTTATTGACCAGCACCTCCTTTATTCTATTAATTCTTTCAACCTCTGTCATTTCGCAACAAATGTAACATAAACTGTTACAAATATAAGTATAACTTGTATAATTACCAATAAGATAGGATTATTTAACAGTTTTAAACCTAAAATAAATTTGCTTTTGAAACAATTATAACTTATCTTTACACCAGTTTTACTTGTATTTCAATAAGTGTAAAAATGGAAAATGTAAGTATTGATTATTTAAAATCCAGGATACGTAGCCAAGAGTTGCTTATCGAGGCTTTACAAATGGCACTCAAGGCTTCTCAGCACCACGCGGAGAATGTTGAGTTTAGGTTGACTCATAGAATATATGAGATCAAAGAACTCGAAAAAACCCTCAGCAAACACACAGAGAACCCGTTTGCGGAACTTTCCCGCGAGGAACTGGAGGATATAGCTTTCAACCCAAAATCGTCACAGGAGAGTATTGATAACGCAATGAATTTATTAACAGGCAAACACCCGCATATTTTAACAAACAACACTTCATTAAACTTCATTAAACATCGTTAAGTGCTCTTTTTTGAAACATACGCCACCGCGGTGTGGCGAGGTGTTAATAAAACAAAAAACAAGAATGAAAATGTCAAAATATATTTGAGGTAACCAGAGGCTAAGTTGAATTTAGTTACTCGGAAAGAAATTGAGGCTTCGGCCAAAATAAACAGCCCGTAACCGTGATTCAACCACGTTTGCGGGTTTTGTTTTTATGGACGCATCAATGCACCAGCGTAAAAGCAATAAGTGTTACTGGGGGTTTCGCGCAAAGCACAGCGGTGGCACAAAGGAATGAGCCGTAAGACGCGAGGGCCGGTATAACGGTCCAAAAGTGGATTCCATACTCTGGGGACTTATACGTTAACCTGGGGCATTTGAAGGCCGGCGCTCCGTAAAGGATGTTTGAGCTGTTCAGTGAGTGACACTAAAAGTTTGAACGACTTTTTGGGTAAACTCACTGTGCATTAAAAGAACCAGCTTAGCCGTTAGGATGTTTAGGTTTTATCACCATATCCTAACGAAATAACAAGAAGAATAATTAGATAACTAATAAATGGGTAAATTATAAAGTAAAATAAACACAAAAAAGGTCGAAAAAAATTTTTGTTTTTTTTCAATAAAACCAATAAAAACCACATACAATGCAAGAGTTAATCAAAATCACCGAACAAAATGGACAAAAAGCAGTTTCCGCTAGAGAACTGCATTCTTTCTTGGGAAGTAAAAGAGACTTTTCAAACTGGATCAAGGGACGCATTAAGAAGTATGGACTTATCGAGAATGTGGATTTCACCTCGTTCACCCAAAAAGGCGAGCGAGAAATAGGTGGCACCACCCGAATCGAATATGCTCTAACCATTGATGCGGCCAAAGAGCTTTCAATGGTTGAGGGGAACGCAAAGGGCAAACAAGCCAGATTGTACTTCATCGAGCAAGAGAAGATTGCAATGCGAAAAACATCAAAGATCCCGACACCGAAAGAACTAGCTCAATTGTTAATTCAATCTGAAGAAGAAAAGGAACGACTCCTGATGACAAATGAACTTCAAGCTAAAGAATTGAAAGAGGCCGCGCCTTACGTTAATTTCTGTAAAGAGGTCTTGAGTTCAGAAAGTACCTATGTTACCAATTTAATAGCTAAAGAACTTGGTAAAAGTGCCGTTGAACTCAATAAAATCTTAGCGAATCGAGGGGTTCAATATAAATGCGGCGGGGTGTGGGTGTTGTCTCATGAATATCAAAATGAGGGGTATACAAAAACCAAAACCTATTCATATACGTCCATAAACGGAGAACTTAAAACAAATTCATTGACCGTTTGGACTGAGCGTGGCAGATACTTTATTCATAGAATGGTTAATAATTCTCTTTTAGCAAAACAAGCATGATGAACGAAAAACTAGTAGATCAAAAGGACCTGGATCCTGAATTTTTACTTGCAAAAACAATGGAAGAAGAATCTTACGGGTCACAAGTTCGACAACTTGAATACCACAAAGAGGCTATCGTGTCTATGTTTAAAGAGAAAGCCCAACAGCTAGAAACGCAACACCGCTTAAGAATGGAAAAAATAATCAACGAAAACGAAGTAAGAAATAGAAACAGGACAAAACCACGCAAGCAGCTCACGGAAATGATAATCGGGCCCACGAAAAACAAATAGCATCGGTTACGCCAATTTGTTTTTATAT
The DNA here is from genome assembly GCA_965650095.1 of uncultured Pedobacter sp. GTDB lineage: Bacteria > Bacteroidota > Bacteroidia > Sphingobacteriales > Sphingobacteriaceae > Pedobacter. The sequence goes on from CBFGNP010000054.1 coordinate 9,590, forward strand.
TCATAAAATAGGTTCCTGTCTTCTTCTATTTCGTCAAGAATCATGTCTTCAATTTCAATAAGTTCTCGCCTCATGTCTCCGGTGGTAGATTCTTTTGAAAGCATATCCCTGACATAGTCAAGGTGCCCTGATTCTTCCTCTACGTCACGTTTTAAATGGTTAACTCTAAAACTATAAAAACCGTCGTCTTCGTTCGACGTGAATAGGTTATGTTGTGTCGGCTTAACCTGTTCCTTATTGAAGTAAACAGGTTCCCAGTAAACCCTATTTGATAAAACTGCGTCTTTAACTAATTTTTGTCTTTTACTAAGAGTTGACGATCCGGTTTTTATTTCTAAAAAGTATATTTTAACAGGTTTATCGCTGTCAATTCCAGAAAACACAATCATGTCAATAGGAGAACCTATAAATCTTGCTTCATTCGGATTGAATTTAAAATTAGCATCAATGAACGGAATTAAATGCTCTGATATTTTACCTTTTGTTACAGCGGTGCTTCTATCAATGGCATCCTTCCTGATTTTTATTTCATATTCCGATTTCCATTTATTGAAGTTTAAGACAGCCTCTTCCTTTGTGTTTTTCAGAGACTGAAAATAAACAGCATCCTTTTCTTTAATAAGCCTTTTCAATTCTTCAACCTCGTTAGATGTGGTTTGTTGTTTTGTTGTAGGCTTTTCAAAAAAGCCAACCAATAACTTAATAACAAAATAGACGACAAAAGCGATTATCAAATACCAAAAACCATCTCCCGAAGACGAGTAAAACATAATCCAATATTAAACAATCCATTGTTAATTAAAAAGTGTAAGATTTTCTGGCACAATTTTTTCTTGTAAATAATTGAATTACCTTTACTAAAACCACAAAACAATGAGAATGCTAATTTTAATCCTGGTACTTTTCGCTTCATGTAAGAAAAAAGAAGTCACCCCTACTCCGGTGCCGGAGCCCTGCAAGACGGGAGACGTTTTCTTTACCGGAAAGTACCATAATGGATTTGGAAGCACAGATACCATTTACATTACCTTTCAACGAAACAACTGCCCTACTACCCAGTCTAACATTTATCTGGTCAAGAATTTCGCGGCTATTGCTAATAAGGCGCTCGGACAAAACACGTATGCTGCCGGTGATTACACAATAGTCACAAACGAACCGAATAGAACAGCGGTCGGCACAGACGCCACCTTTTCTTTGGATGATAGGGCGACCAACACAAACACGCTTCTTACCGCAATAGTTAATTATACAACCGGGGGCCATAAGACAATGACCTTTATTAAGGCAAAATAGTGAGTAAGTTGTTAAAACTCAGGTAGTTACCTACTATCTAATTCAGTATATTTGCTTGAATATCAGGCAAATAACATGAAGATTGCTCCTAAATTTCGTGGTGGCGGGGAAGTTCCTAAAATAGACCGTACCAAATACAAAGACAAATTAATCAATCCAAAGTATGAATTTCAAGGGCAGCCAGGGGCTTTCAACCCCGATGTACTTGGAGTTAATAACTACGAGATTGTTTCCGGCTCAGAAAAAAACGGCGATTTAGTAGCAAGAAAAGGGGGTAATTACTACCTCTACCACCAGAACGGAGACACGAGAGGACTTGTGAATATTGGTGATCCTCTTGCGCCTGTTTCTGCTCCCGTTCAGCCTTCGGTTCCTAAAAAAGCCCCTCAGATCACTGATCCCATGACTGTAAGCGGATATAATGGAATTATTACTGAGCCTAAGATGAAAAAAGGCGGTAAGGTTCCCGGTTATGCTCAGGCCGGAGTTATTGTGGATCCAGAAGTAGATAATACAACTGAGCTACCAGCCCAACAAGCAGCGCCTGAAAATAAAGTAGGCTTCGGTGATGTAATGAATGCCGTTGGACAGGTTGGGTTAAATAACATTATCAATAATGTTGGCGAACAGCAAACTCCAGACGATGGGTTTGTAAGACAAAACAGAAAAGCCAACGACGTAGGAATGGATGCTGTACAGTCAGCTTCTCCCGCTTTAAATCTTTTAATACCTGGATTAGGAACGGCTACATCTGTTG
>CBFGNP010000055.1:0-11624 GCA_965650095.1 uncultured Pedobacter sp.
TAAGGCTGTCGCATCAAAAAGCAACCCGTCCAAAGGGACCTTAACATCCAAAACTCTCCACAAAGATAATACCGCCGAAGGCCGTGACCATGAAGTATTGAAGATGAAGCTCATAAAAAAGTTGTGCTCAGCGAAGCAAGCTGACCCCAATTTTCAGAAGGAAGCCCCTTATATTACCATTCAGGAGATTATGAGCTGGGAGTTCGGTGATCATTTTTTAAATAATCCTGATTTCAAGCAGATCACTCAATCTATCGTAACGTCAATAAATAACTCTTCCATCTTATCAAAGCATATGGATAACGTAATAACAAACCTTACGAAAAATGATTCCAAAGACCAACGAGGCTAACTTAAGCTATAGAGTTCTTATCTGAATGGATATATTTGTTTAATTTTCGGGCTAACATTGATTTCAACGCCGAATCCTTGTACAGTTTAACCGCTTTTATGAACATCAAAAATTAAAGAAGAATGACAGCGTTAGTATTTATATGATTTCCCCCCGCTGGCTAAAAAACCGTACCTTAAAGTAGGATCGGGATTTATGGAAAACACATAGAAAAATGGACCAGGAAATTGTTTTATTTTTAATTAGTGAAACCCTGAAAACATCGGCCAAGCTTGCCGCGCCGGTGCTGTTTGCTTGTCTTGCGGTTGGCCTTGTGGTCAGCATTATTCAGGTGGTCACCCAAATCCAAGAAACGACCCTGACATTCGTTCCTAAAATGATTGCTGCAGTTTTTGTAATTCTTTTTAGTGGTGGTTGGATGCTGTCTACTTTAGTGGAATTTGCCAAACAAATATTTAAATTTGCGGCATCGGCATGAACCAAACCATTTTTCTTATTTCCTTGATAGCAATGAGGCTGCTTCCGATTTTGGTGGTGGCACCAATCGCGCCTTTCAAAAGAGCGCCTATGTTGGTGCGCGTTATATTATCAGTTTCATTAGCGATAATTTTAAGTGGCAGTATAGAAGCAAAAGCAATAGACAGCACCCAACATAATATTTATTTTTTGTTAATGTCAGAGTTTATTATTGGTTCATCCTTAGCTTTCAGTTTTCATGCGGCCAGCGCAGCTTTGCATACTATGGGCCAGTTAATAGATACACAAATTGGATTTGCTGCAGCTACCCTTTTTGACCCTGCTAACGAGCAAGTGGCTAGCCCAACCGCTGAACTTCTAACCTTTGGATTGTTAGTAACTTTGATCCAATTCAATATACATTATGATTTGTTACTTGGGTTTGCAAAATTATTAACCATCATTCCTCCTGGAGCTGTTCCCAACTGGAATAGTGACTGGTTAAAAATTTTAGGCAATGCCTACGTAACGGCTTTTATTATCGTCACCCCAGTAGTTCTTTCGCTTTGGTTGATCGACCTAATATTAGCTCTTATATCGCGCTCATTGCCACAGGCGCCTATATATTTTGTAGCTCTGCCCATCAAGGTCGGTATGGGGATTATAATTTTATCGTGGTTTTTCGCCCAGGCCCTCGAACCATTGATCCGTCTTTTATCAAATTCATTTTTTTCATGGAACTATATGTTTAAGGTTTAGCTATGGCCGATGAAATGGATAAGGGGCACGACGCAACCCCGTTTAAATTAATGGAGGCAAGAAGAAAGGGGCAAGTTGCCAAAAGCACAGAACTTATTTCTTTTTTTAGCTTATTTGCAATGTTAATAGTGCTGATTGCAGATTTAAACGTAACTGTTAGTTCCATTGCCTCCAAGACGGCGTGGTGGTTAGAAAGCGCGCACAAGTTCGCAAATCAGACATCATATTTGTGGGGTAATCTTTTTGGCTACTCATTAGACCTGGCTAGAATTGTATTAACCATAGTGATTGCTGGGCTCATTGCAACAATTATAGGTAGTATTATCTATATCGGACCAATCTTTTCAGGCTTCCCCTTGAAGCCTGACTTCTCTCGTATTAATCCCGCAACGGGATTCAAGCGAATTTTTTCCATGCGTTCAGTTGTGGATCTGTTCAGATTAATTATTAAAGTTATCGTTTTTTGTTGGGTTTTTTATTTGGTAATTAATCATAGAAAAAGCGATTTTTTTTCACCAGATAACGCATCTATAGATTATGTCTTACTTAGCTGGAAGGCAGCCACTCTAGCAATAATGTATAGCGGTTTAGGTGTCTTCTTTTTTTTTGCTGTGTTCGATGTTTGGTATAGCAAGCGAATGTTTTCTCGCCAGATGCGAATGAGCTCAAGGGACATAAAAGATGAGTCAAGACGCCATGAGGGCGACCCCCAAATTAAGGCAAAGCGTAAACGTGTCTTAAGTGAGCTTTTGAAAAATTCAGCAAGCATCAAAAATGTTAAGGACTCAGACGTCATTATTACCAACCCGACCCATATTGCAGTCGCCTTAAAGTATCGCCCCAACACTATGGCAGCTCCAATTGTTGTAGCGAAGGGAAAAGGCCTACTCGCAGCAGGTATAAAATATCAAGCCAGAAAATATGGCGTACCGGTTATTCGAAAGCCATTGCTAGCAAGGGCATTACTGAAGCAAGTGAATCTAGCCCAACCAATCCCTAATGAGCTTCAGGTAAATGTAGCAAGTATATATAGATGGATAGTATCCATGCCGCGAAATAGAGTTTTTACATAATGAAAAGCCTGCTTCTCAATTTAAAATCTGGAATGAACGAATCCATCCTTGTCTTAGGAATGATTGGGGTTCTTTTAATATTGTTTACACCCATATCCTACGGTGTGCTTGACTTCCTATTGTTATTAAATTTTTGTACGGCGTTACTAATCCTGCTAGTTACTTTTTATATAGAAAAACCGCTCAGTTTTTCGACGTTTCCTTCTTTACTGTTAATGACTACATTGTTTCGCTTAGCACTAAATATATCTTCAACACGACTAATACTAGAGGACGCGCAGGCGGGAAAAGTGATTAGTGCTATAGGCACACAAGTAATTGGTGGAAGTTATATTATTGGTCTTGTGGTTTTTTTAATTCTAATTGTTGTTCAATTCATCGTAGTAACGAACGGTGCCCAGCGGGTTGCCGAGGTGGCCGCACGATTTATTCTCGATTCATTGCCCGGAAAGCAAATGAGTATTGATGCCGATTTAAATATGGGGATAATTGACCAGAGCGAAGCGAAGAAGCGTCGGAGTGAGCTTGAGCGCGAATCAAATTTTTATGGTGCAATGGACGGAGCTTCAAAGTTCGTAAAGGGTGATGCGATTGCAGGAATTATAATAATTTTTATTAATATCATCGGTGGCTTAATTATTGGTGTTGCTCAAAAAGGAATGAATTGGGGCGCAGCTCTTCATATATATACTCTATTAACTGTTGGTGACGGAATTGTCACCCAAATACCTGCCTTGATCATTGCAGTGTCGGCTGGAATTATTATTACCCGAGCTGCTACCGATGCACGCCTGGCTGACGAAATTGCTAACCAATTTTCAACTCATCCCAGAACCTTAATAATTGTTGCTGGCGCACTAATAGGATTGGCCTTGGTGCCCGGTATACCTAGTATTCCGATAATAATTATCGTATCAATTTTGGGTTGTCTGGCTTGGTTTTCCCACAAAAAGAATATCTCTTTGTCTGCGTCGCATGGAAATAACAAAATTCAAAATGCAAGTCCTGCTGAAGAATCGCTTTATGAATCAGTTAAGCCCAAGCTATTTGAGATAGGATTTGGTGTTCAGCTGTCGGATGTTTACTTAAGCTCATCAAGCGGATTCGAAAAACGAGTCGAGCTTATAAAAAAGACATTTGTTGAGCGATATGGCGTTGTATTGCCCACACTAATTGCAAAAATAGATAAGTCTCTTGGACCAAATCAATACTCTTTGAGGGTTTCTGGAGTGGAAGTTGGTAAGGGCGATATTCGCCCTAATAAAATTCTAGCTATAGATTCAGGGAAAACGAAAACTGACATCGAAGGTGAAAAAACTAGAGAGCCCACTTACGGGCTCGAAGCATTGTGGATCGACAACGAGATTCGCGCGCAAGCGCATGCTGCGGGCTTCACTCTGGTGGAAGCCGAAACAGTACTTATAACTCACATGCAAGAACTTTGCAGGAAAAATGCAGCGGAATTTATTTCCCGAGCGGAAACTGAAAGACTAGTCGAAAGCAGGCGCGATGACCTAGGATCTCTAATTGACGAACTAATTCCGTCAATATTAAGTTATTCTGATATTCAAAAAATTCTTCAATCGCTAGTGAGTGAGCACGTTCCCATAAACAACCTTGAGGCAATTCTTGAAGTTTTGGTTGATGTGGGTCGATCAATAAAGGATGCCGATATACTAACTGAAAAAGTAAGGCAAAAATTAAGTTCAGCTATTTGCTTTAATCTTAATGATGCAAATGGCGCGCTAAATGTGTTAGTCTTAGCTCCAACACTAGAAAGAAAACTAACGAATTCGGCCACGAATATTGAAATGCGAAACATCGGACTTAGCCCCGCTGATCTTGAATTGTTTGTGAGTAAAATTTCAAAGGAATGTGAAAAAATGTTAAATGTAAACTTACATCCCGTTTTACTCAGCCCGGCCTCGCTAAGGCGACCATTGAAAGAGCTTCTCCTTCGTATTTGTCCGCAACTTAGCATACTTTCAACAGCTGAAATCACCAAGCATCCAAATATTGTTTCAGCTGGATTCATTGAACTGGAGCAAAGCTCTTCTCCGAGAGTCGCCTCAAAATGACAGACTTCATCGTTGGCTTATCGCAAGTGATGCGAGCGGAGGTGGATTCACTTAACGCTATCGCGCAAAATAGTTCCAACATAAATACCGCTGGCTATAAAAGTATTCGTAGCGCTGCCGCTGGCACCAAATTTTCAAATGCATTGCAGGCTTCCGATTCGATCACCACGAAAGTTAATGCTGCCCGTGGGCAGGTTAATATTACCGACAGGCCGCTTGATTTAGCAATTATTGGCGATGGCTGGTTTGGCATTCAACATAATAATGGTATCGCCTTAACAAAAAACGGCAACTTTAAACTCAATGCCCAAAATGTATTGACAACCCTGTCGGGAGAGCCCGTATTGGGAGCTAATGGCCCCATCACCTTGCCTACTGACTCCGTCAGCATTGACCCCAGCGGGGAATTGATTACCAATACAGGTGAGAAATTTAAATTAGCCATTTATGATATTGATGATTCAGCTCTTGACTCAATCGGGGGTGGCTTATATACAACATCCAATCCTACGCTGAAGGAAAAAAATATTAAAATTCTTCAAGGTGCACTTGAGGCATCAAATGTTGATTCCGCTTCAGATATGGTCCGCATGATGGAAACTACCAGGCATATTGAAAGCATGCAACGTGCAATCAATACGTACAACGAGCTGCTGAACACCGGCATCAATCAAATCGGAAAATAACGAACCGAGACATTATTATGATTAACGCTTTGCATATTTCAGAAACAGGATTGCGCTCTACGCAAACATGGCTGGATCATCTTTCAAATAATATAGCTAATATGCATACCCCAGGGTATAAAAAGACAACTGTTAATTTTCAAGATATGGTCTCGTTACCAAACCCAGCTTTAAATGAGCATTCGGAGGCCCCCCAGGTAAAATCTTTTTCTGGTATCGGCTCCAAGATTTCTGCCCCAATCGTAGACTTTTCTGAAGGTGCATTAAAATCGACTGGTAAGCCGCTAGATATCGCTATTAAAGGCTCAGGATTGTTAGAAGTAGTTTTAGCAAACGGTGAGTTTGCGTATACCCGCTTAGGTACTTTGGGTGTTAATGAAGAAGGGCTTCTTGCTACATCAGAGGGGCTTGCTTTGAGCGATAAAATTCAAATTCCAGCCGACATTAAAAAAGTAGAAATTAAAAGCGATGGCACAGTGATGGGAACTTATTCTGAAAGTAATAGTAAAGTTGAGCTGGGTCGAATTCAATTGGCGTCCGCAATCAGCTCTGATGCATTTCATCCTATTGGTGATTCATTATATCAAGTTAATGAAGGCACTGAGATAACGCTTAAGCAGGCCGGTGAAAGCGGCAGTGGTGAAATCGTACAGGGATTTATTGAAATGTCCAACGTAGATTTGGTGGATGAAATGACGAGTCTTGTCTTAGCGCAGAGAGCATACCAATTAAATGCGCGTTTAATTCAAACAGCGGATCAAATTCTTGAGACCATAAATAACTTAAGACGATAATTGTGATTACTGCCCCCTTATTTATTGGAACCCTGTCAACCTTTGTAGCGTGTAGTGCAGTATTGGAAAAGGCACCGGATCAACTGCGATTAAATTATTCAAAGGTTTCGTTCTCCCAATGGCAACAAGCGTTTTGTCAGCGATACGAACCAGAGTTCGATTTGCTTTATTTCGAGAAAATAGCTGAAGCCAATAAGCACCATCAGGCGATTGACTCGGTTGATCAAGGTTATATTAAGATCGGAGCAATAAGATCCGGCAGGGTAGAATTGAATTGGACTTCAGCATCCACAAGAACAAGTGTAACAATATGGCTGAAGGTTATAGCGACGCGAGAAGTCTGGGTTTTTAAAAAAAATAAATCGCCAGAAAGTGACATCCAAAGCGAAGATGTTCAACGAGCCTCTGTTAACGTAGCCTGGCTAATTGGTAATAAAAATATTGAGGCAGAAAGCCCAATAGGCAAAACAGCCATCAGGCAAATACGAAAAGGCGACATTTTTACTAATGGTATGACTGCTGCTGCACCGCTAGTGAAAAGAAATGACAAAATTACGGTAACTGCTGGATCGGGCTCGTTGAAGATTACTTCGCTGGGCGTTGCGCTTGAGACAGGGTGGGTGTTGGGTGAAAAAGTATTGGTTCAAGTAGAAAATTCCATTGGGCCGGTAACCGCGAAAATTATAGGAAAAAATAATGTATTGGTTGAAATATAATGGATTTTTGCTGTTGCTTATATCCTCTTACGCACTTTCAAATAGCCTCATTGATACGGAAAACTATCAAAGCTTGGTTAGCGATAAGCGGTCACTACAAGTAGGTCAACCTATCGTTATTTTGGTGGTGGAATCAACAAGTGCGCAATCTACGGCTGGCACCGACGTAAGCAATACAACTAATTTTAAAGCAAACAGTTTTGACAATATCAAACAAAATGGGTTAGGTATAGGCACTAGCGGCCAAGACGAAGGCAGTGGTAAAACAGTTAGAAACGGAACAGCCACCACTCGATTGAGCGCAGTCATAACGGAAATCTTACCAAATGGCATGATTCGAATTACTGGCGAGCATAACTTATTAATCAATGATGAAAATCAAAAAATCTTGATTTCTGGGCTGGCTAAAGTCGACGACATCTCCAAAGAAAACACATTAGTTTCGAATAGAATTGCCAATGCGTATATTGAAATCCAAGGGGTGGGGGTAATTAACAATGCGCAGCGCCAGGGAATTATTGCGCGAGTAATGTCATGGTTAGGTTTGCTATGAAATCCTCATTATTACTTCTGCTACTTATCCCAGCTTTAGTGTTTGCCAGCCCTTCCGGGGTGCGACTAAAAGATCTCGCGAGAATTGAAGGCAATCGCGAAGTGGCCATTATTGGTTATGGGATCGTTGTTGGTCTTTCGGGTACCGGGGACTCAATGCGGAATAAGGCAACATTGCAATCCTTGGCTAATACATTGAAGCGATTTGGTTTACAAGTTGATGAAAGTGATCTCAGCGCAAAAAACGTAGCTGCCGTTATGGTTACTGCTCAACTTCCTCCATTTAGCGAGCCGGGAGACCGAATAGATTTGCGGGTTGCTTCAACTGGTGATGCGAGAAGTCTTGATGGCGGCACTTTATTATTGACACCTTTATATGGACCGGATCAAAAGCTTTATGTTTTGGGTCAAGGTGCGCTTACGGTAGGTGGATATGAAGTGGAATCTTTTGACACCTCGGTTAGAAAGAATCATTCAACTGTCGGACAAATTTCAAACGGTGGGTCTGTTGAAAAATCATTGCCAGATTTTCACGATAAGTCAGGTGTGATCAACATCATCTTGAACGAACCAGACTATACAACAGCAAACAGAGTTGTAAATCAAATCAAAGAGAGCCTGGGAATTGAAAACGTTTCTGCGTCACATCCAGGTAAAATCAAAATAAAATTACCTGCTGGTGTTCAAGAGATGCCCTTCCTGGCGAAGCTTGAAAATATATCAATTTCGCCTGATATAAACGCACGTTTGGTGATCAATGAACGAACCGGGACTATAGTGGCGGGTGAGAACGTTACCCTGGGGGAACTCAGTATTGCTCACGGTAACTTACGCATAGAAATTCAAACAAACTATGAAGTTTCACAGCCACAAATGTTGGTGCGACCTGGAACTGGTATTGATACAGCAATCATACCCAATACTTCCATTACTGTGACCGAAGATCATATCAAGCCCGTTCACTTGCCTACTGGTACTACTGTAGCGCAGCTGGTCCAGGCTCTGTATGCAATAAAGGTATCGACACGCGATACCATATCAATCCTAGCTGCCGCTAAAGCCGCTGGTGCTCTTCATGCTGACTTGATAATACAGTAGAAATTATGATGCCAACAGACATTACGATATCCTTAGCGAGCTGGGCCCTAAATATTGAGAAGCAGCGAGCATCGATAAGTGCGCTGAATATTGCTAACATTAATACAACCGGACTTAAGAGAACCGGTGATTTCGATGCATTAATTAGCGATATGTCACGCGCAGTAACGGCGAATAGCTTTGCAGATGCAAATCAACTAGTAGATAGGAAAGTAACAGTCGAAGCAACCAAGACTACAAAAGAATCCAGACCCACCGCGCTGGACGACGAAGTCTTGTCTCTTTCACTAGCGAAAGAGAGGTTTAAAGCTATCACTGAAGCCTTGTCTAAAAAATATGGTCTTATGAATTTGGCTACCAGAGGTAAATAATGGATTTTCTGTCAATAAGTAAAATTGCCAGATCAGGTATGGATTATGAGCGAAATCGCGTTGAGCTTGCCTCACGTAGATTGTCCGTAGCGAATACCGGTTTTTCTTCAATAGGAGACGCAGCAAACGCATCAGCGGGTGTATCTAATAATAGCTTTTCGAACTATTTGCCACCCAATCAGCGTACTATGAAGATTAAGACTGTTCATGACCCAAGCCATCCTAGCGCAAATGCTTCAGGAGATGTTTTTTATTTGGATATCGATCCTATCCATGAGATGGCAACATTGGTATCTGCGTTGCGATCCTATGAGGCAAACATACGTGCTTACAATACAGGTAGCGAAATGAACCAAGCTGCATTAGCAATAGGAAGTAACCAATGATCCTGAACGAAATCCAAGGCATAAAACCCTTACAGCAAACTGAAATGAAATTTTCTGACACGGGTGTTATAAAGAGTTCGCCAGACATATCGCCATCAATTTTTGGTGATCTCATAAGCAGCTTGGACAGTAAAATTCAAAATTCAAACAGTACTTTTCAAGGTTTTATTCTAAACCAGGGAGTTAGTACACATGATTTAATGATTTCAATGGAAAACGCTAAGCAATCTCTTCAAATAGCTGTCGAAGTCCGGAACAAAATTATCGAGTCGTATGAAAAAATAACACAAATAGGGATTTAGTCGGTACATACAAATGGCAATTAATTTTAAAGTTGGAATCAATAAGCTAGGCCTTATAGTAGGCCTAATTGGTTTATTATTCTGTGCAGCTTTAGGAGTTTGGTGGATACTTCAGCCCTCCTGGCAGCCCATATTGGACTCTGCAAAATCACCTCAAAGCCGCTTGGAAATTCGTAATAAACTAATGGAGTGGGGCCAGTCCTTCAAAGAGGATCCAGAAACTGGCAATATCCTTGTTCGCGACACCGATCTTCTTGCGTTAAGAGCAAAGCTGAGCGCAAACGGCATACCCGAAGAACGATCGCCAGGCTTAGAAATTTTTAGCGAGGCTGAATATGGGATGTCTGAGTTTACACAGCGAATTAACTATCAAAGAGCTATTGAATCTGAAATAGCAAATACTATCCGTTCGTTCGCTGATGTCAACTCTGCAAGAGTGCATTTAACAATACCAAAACAATCTATTTTCCGCGATGAAAAATCTGTTCCCAAAGCTTCTGTAACTATAAAGCCTAAACCAGGTCAAACACTAACTAAAGCGCAGGTTCATGGAATATCGAAACTGGTTGCAGCTTCGATTGACGGCTTAGATCCTGCAAGTGTAATCATCCTTAATAATTATGGTGAGGTCATCTCCGCCAATGCGGAAGATCCAAACCAGGAGCTTAAACAATCGAAGTTTGACGCGGAGCGTTATTATGCTCAAAAAGCGCGTGAATTAGTTCACGGAATTGCCCATACTGACGACATAAAGATATCTGTTAATGTAATTTATAACTTCGATAAAGTTAAATCTATTCGCGAACAATTTTTACCGAAAGCCCCTGGGGAATTCGGCCATATACTTAAGTCAAAGCACCAAATAACAAAAAGTACAGATGAAAATAACCTTAACGCATCAACCAATACGATAACTGAGGAGGAGTACCTTTATTCGAAAGAAAGATCTGAAATTGAACATGCGCCAGGTGAAATTCAAAAGCTAAGCATTGGTATTGTAGTTATGCGAAGACTGCCGCAAGAAACTATTAACAGTATTATCAATGTAGTTACATCTGGCCTTGGCATGGACACATCACGGGGAGATACAATAACGGTAGTTGCTATACCTGGCGAATCTCTAGCCAATGATGAAAAAAGCTCTGTCGATAAAAAAGGAAACTCGGAAAAATCTAGTTCGGTCAGCGCGGCACAGGGCGATAATATTTCGTTGAAGATAGAAAGCTCATATTTTGTTATAGGGGCTATTGCGGCCGTATTAGCAGTCTTATTATTGATTTTTTTAATAGTTATAACAAAGAGGGGAAACAAAAAATTATATGCCCCAAGACTTTCAAAACATGAACAAGAGGCATTTTTATTAGAATTAAAACAATGGTTACATAAACACCCCTCGAGTAAATCAACTGATGCTTAAAACTCTCGCGTTAAAATTAGCCTGCATGCATCCGGATGATCGCTTTTGGCTGCTGGATCAGTTGTCTCAATCGGAAAGGAAAATTATCGAGGAGCTACTGAGCGAAATTAACGATCTTGGGCTGGATGCCGACGCCAGTATAGTGGAATCTATATTTGTAGAGTTAGCTCAACCACTAAAAGAATCGGACGAGTCTATTGCTATAAGCGGTTTTGTGAAGCTGGATCCCTTTTGGCAACATGTACTAATGAGCGGAATAGGAGAAAGTGAATTCCATAAATTGATTAATTCACACCAGCTAACAAGTTCAGCACTTCCGCTAGAAGCAGTGCCGAAAAAGTTACAAAGTTTCGTTTATGAATTAACAAAAAGCGCATCTTTATGAGTTCATTAATAAAAAGCAATGGCATTACCCCGCAAGCGAGCGTCACTTTAAATAAAAAAAGTGAGAGCGATCATGTATCTAATGACTTAGCTCAAAATATTAATTTGACAAAACGCCAGACCGAAATTGATGCTGAACTTTTACTAGCTAAAAAAATGGCCACTGACCAAGGGTATGCGGAGGGGAAGAAAGCGGCCGA
>CBFGNP010000056.1:0-11611 GCA_965650095.1 uncultured Pedobacter sp.
TCATTTTCCCAAAACAAGGATTAGCATGTATCAATATTGAACCAGATAAAAAGATCATTAAAATAAGTAATAAAGATTTAAGCCAGGGAAGCTTCAATGTACCGGCTATGCCTGCCATGTATTATTTCATAGGCGATGTGAGGCAAATCTATGCCGACTACCTGCAGGTAAGAAATGCGGAAGGATATCAAGTTTATCTTCCTAAATATTCCTGGTTTGGCGTAGGATGGGAAGCATGGGGCGCCCTGGAGTGGAATACTAACTATAAAACTGTTTCTGAGGATGTGGATCATTTTATCAAAGCGGGATTTCCATTAAGCTGGATGGTCGTTGGATCTGGTTTCTGGCCTAATGACGAGCCCAAACACGCGACCACAACGAGTTTCGGAGCATGGGATCGGGTTAGATACCCTGATCCGAAAGGTTTTATTGATTATTTTCATAAAAAGGGCTTGAAATTTATCATAGGCCTGCGAATCGCATTTGTACCAAATGGATTATATACTAACGAAGGGATCAAAAATGGATATTTCCTGAAAAAAGACGGAATTCCATATTTGTTTAAAACGGCATTTCCTAAAACTGATTGCTATTTTCTGGATGCTTCCAATTCAGCTGCGGTAGCCTGGTACGACAACCTCTGCAAAAAATGGGAAGCAGCAGGCGTAGATGGGTTTAAAGAAGATCTATATGGCTATGAAACGAGGGACTTCAAGGACAATAAACTGGATGCTGTGAATCGTGCACTGATGAACCGCGGGGTATATGTGATGGGCCGAAATGGCTATATCGGTTCGCCGATGGACTTGCACCGCTATAACGATTTTAACTATCCGGAAGATCAGGATCGGGGCCCTGTTAACGGACTTTCTTTTGCCTACAGCGGGTTTCCCTATGTGTATCCAGATGTTGTTGGCGGCACGAGACTGGGAAAATTAGAAGGCGGTCCGCAAAAGGAAAAAGCAAAAAAATATTTGATGCGGAGTGCCCGGTATGCTGCGGTTAATCCTTCCATGTCATTTGGCTATGGGCCCTGGAACTTCAACGATGAACAGGTATTAGCTGTTTGTCGTAATGCAGCACAATTGCATGAAAGACTACACCCCTATATTTATAGTGCAGCCGTTAAAACCTATTTAACCGGGTTCCCCTATTCGATGACACCGTTGCCATTGGCTTATCCCAAAGATTCAGCGACATATTATCGTGAAAATGCAGAAGTTCGCGGATATCAATGGTTACTTGGTGAAGCACTGCTTGCCGTTCCGCTGTATGGCAACGATTACAATGAAAGCAGCACCAGAGATATATACCTTCCTGCAGGAAAGTGGATTGATTACGACAGCGGCGAGACTTATGAAGGGCAAACTTTACTTAGGAACTTTAGTATGCCCGTAGATAAAACACCTTTGTTTGTTGGAGGAACGGGATTAGTGATAGAAAAGATTGATGGAAAATTAGTAGCGAGAGTCTATCCTGTGGGATTTAAAGGAAAAACGGAATTTTACGATCAGGATGGAAAAAATAAATCTGATTTTTCAATAACGATCCACAATGATAAATCGCCGGTAATTACCGATATCAACACCGGTAAAAGAGTCAGATCACAGTATAGAAAGCATGCGCATGAATTTACATTCATTCAAGGCCATAATTATAAAATAGAATGATAAATTTAGCTATGAAATATTTTGCTTTTTTATTTATAGTGACTTGTTTACCTATTTTAACCATTTCACAAACCAAACCATCCGCTCAAAGCCCGAACGTTATCCTTTTTTTTCTTGATGACATGGGTTACGGTGATCTTTCTGTAACCGGGGCGCTTGGTTATGTTACTCCAAATATCGATCGTATGGCCATGGAGGGAAGTCGGTTTACCAATTTTATGGCTACACAGGCGGTCTGTACAGCTTCCCGTGCTTCGCTTCTTACAGGTTGTTATCCTAACAGGATCGGGATTAGTGGGGCTTTGGGCCCCAGTTCTGCAACTGGTTTAAATCCGGAAGAAGAAACGCTGGCTGAACTACTAAAAGAAAAGGGCTATGCTACAGCTATATTTGGGAAATGGCATTTAGGCAGTCAAAAGGCTTTCCTTCCTTTACAACAGGGGTTTGATACGTATTATGGTGTCCCATATTCTCATGACATGTGGCCGCATCATCCCAATCAGGCCAAGGCTAAATACCCACCTTTGCCCTTGTATGAAGGGAACAGAATTATAAAAACAATAAACAGTCTGGAAGATGCTTCAGCGTTAACGACAACGATTACCGAAAAAGCAATAGGTTACATCCGTAAGCATAAGAAGGACCCTTTTTTTATGTATGTTCCGCATCCATTACCACATGTTCCGCTTGCTGTTTCAGCCCGGTTTAAGGGTAAAAGTGAGCGGGGTATATATGGCGATGTCTTAATGGAATTGGATTGGTCTGTTGGGGAAATATTAGCAGAGCTTAAGAAACAGGGGTTAGATAGCAACACGATCGTCCTCTTTACAAGTGATAACGGCCCCTGGTTAAACTATGGTGATCATGCCGGCTCTTCGGGAGGTTTTCGGGAAGGGAAAGGGACTTCGTTTGAGGGTGGACAAAGGGTTCCCCTAATTGTGCGATGGCCGGGTGTGGTCCCTGCTGGAAGAGTGAGCAATAAATTATTAACAGCCATGGATATTTTGCCAACTGTAGCAAAGCTATGCGGTGCAAGGCTCCCCAAAAAAAGAATTGATGGCGTGGAATGGACGGCCTTATTGAAGGGTGACGACACGAAAGTTCCAAGAGATGAATTTTTATATTATTATCGTAAAAATAACCTCGAGGCTGTCCGAAAAGGTAACTGGAAGCTGGTCTTTCCTCATCCGGGGAGATCCTATGAAGGAAATTTGCCCGGCAAGGATGGCCTACCTGGTCTAGCCCCCGAGGATAGGGCATTCCCTTTGGCTTTGTATAACCTCGAACGTGATCCCGGCGAGAAATATGATGTAAGCCAGCAATATCCTGAAATGGTGGCCACATTAAACAAACTGGCGGAAGCCGCCCGCGATGATCTGGGAGACAATTTGCAAAATCGAATGGGCAAGAATAACAGACCTGCAGGATTTGTCGAACAGCCGGGTCATTAAATCTATTATTGTTTTTTCCGGAAGTTACGATCATATGTTGCTTATACAAAAGGCATTAGCTTTTAATCAGCTGATGCCTTTTGTATGAAACCGCATTTGTACAAATCGTTTCGAATTGAAGCAGGGTAACTGCGTAGTATGATGCTATTGCTTAAAGATGATAGGTATTTCTATATTTGTAGGACATAATAGCAATCAATAGTTAAGATGACTGAAGAAAAGAAGAATGATCTAAAGAAGAATTTAGGGCCAGTTAAATCCAATACCATGGCTGATGCTGTAGAATTAAAATTGCGTGAATACTTAAAAATAATGTCATTTAAGCCTGGCGATGCTTTGCCTAAAGAAACTGATCTTGCGGAAGCACTGGGCGTTAGCAGGAATGTAGTAAGAGAGGCCTTGAGTCGACTTAGAATGTTAGGCATGATAGAAACACGTAAACGTAAAGGAATGGTTTTGGCAAGCCCGGATATTTTGCAGGCCTTTGAGCGCGTTTTGGATCCCTTGATCATTGATGATGCAACCCTGAGCGATATATATGAACTAAGGCTTGTTGTAGAAATGGGGCTGGCAGATCTCTTATATACCCGGATGACTGATAAGGACATTGCAGAGCTGGAGGTAATCGCCAAGAACGAAGTTGATGATGATAAATTTTTTCAGGTAAAAAATGAAATTGCTTTTCACGGCAAGTTATATGAAATGACTGGCAATAGTACCCTTAAAAGATTCCAGATTATGCTCATGCCTGTATTTGCTTACGCAATTACCCACGTCGTTAACCCGAAAAGTGGATCAGTAGATCACCGGGGTTTAGTAGATATCTTAAAAAATGGCACTAAGGAAGACTTTAGAAAAGGAATGTACGAACATTTAAAGCCCCGCTTTGATCAATTAACCCGAAAAGCGGATCATTAGATCACCGGGTAATTGGTAGGTGTCATTTGAGAAATGACCGGTTAAAATAAGCGCTATACATTTTTTTGTCTTCTTATACCTAGCCCCCTTGCAAGGCTAGCCAAATCAGATCATGTAGTTAATAGTCATGGCTTTTTCGTCGTGTAAATTATCTGCGATATATCTGATTTTTTTTTGTTAAAAAATTAGGAAAATACAAATATTATAATTCTATTTGTTCTATATGTAGTACATATTAGCAAATAATGAAATAATAGACTAAACCAACTATAACCTTTAAATTAAACAGTATGAAAATAAGCATGACTATTTTGCTTACGGGAATTCTTATGCTCTCATTTCCCGGACAAAGCCTGTTTCTGTATGCGCAGCAGAAAAAAACAATTGTTTCCGGCAGGGTAAGCGCTGCTGCAAATGGGGAGACGCTGCCCGGTGCAAGCATATTTGAAAAAGGTAAGACGAACGTTGTCCAATCTGATGCCAACGGTAATTTTCAGATTGCTGTTTCCGCTCCTGATGCAATACTGGTTGTTTCCTATGTGGGATACAAAACCAAAGAGATCAATTTCAACGGGCGCGCTAAAATAGATGTTGCTTTGGAACAGGAATCTGCGTCAATGGATGAGGTGGTTATTGTGGGTTATGGATCTGTCGCGAAAAAAGACCTCACAGGTTCTGTTGCTTCGGTAAACCTGACCGACCTCAGCAAGGCGCCAGTTGCCTCTTTCCAGCAGGCCCTGGCGGGGCGCGTTGCAGGGGTGCAGGTATCTTCTATTGACGGACAGCCTGGAGAAGGCTTAAATATCGTCATTCGGGGCAATAACTCTTTAACAGGCAGCAATGCTCCTCTGTATGTTATAGACGGGTTTCCGATGGAGGATTTTAACAGCAATTCCTTAAATATAGCAGAAATTGAATCTATCGATATTTTAAAAGACGCCTCGGCAACAGCTGTTTATGGAGCCAGAGGTGCCAATGGTGTGGTGATGATCACCACCAAAAAAGGCAAAACGGGTGACGCGCGTGTAACCTATACAGGCAATGGTGGTTATTCTGACGTAGGCAAGGCCAATCTGGATGTATTAAGTCCTTATGAATTCATCAAGTTGCAACTGGAGATTGATCCGCAGAGAACAGCCGCTTTGTATTTTAAGGACAGTGATCCGGCTAGCCCCGATCGGACCTTAGAGGATTTTAGAAATGTAAAAGGGATCAACTGGTTTGACAGAATGGTGAACACAGGCGCTTTCCAAAACCATAGCCTCGGAGTAAGCGGTGGCACCCCCAAAACAAAATACGCATTATCGCTATCCTATTTAGACCAGGAGGGAGTCCTAATACGCAGTGGCTTTGACCGTTTACAGGGACGCTTCAACATCGATCAGGTGATCGGTAGCAAATTTAAGGTTGGACTTAATGTAAATTATGCAGATTCAAAGATTAGTGGGATTAAGCCAAGAGAGCAGACTTCAAAAGCGGTAGGTTCGGGCAATACGCAGCAGAATAATTTATTTTATGGGGCATGGACCTACCGGCCTATTGCTGGTTATGATACGAATCTGGAGGAAGATGAAGTGGATCCCGCGGCGGAAACCTATCTTTATAATCCGCTGAAATCTGTACAAAATGAGTACGATGTGAGTATGAACAGGAACATTACGATGAACGGGTTCCTGGAATATGACCTGTCGAAGAGCCTTAAGTTGAGGTTTACCGGAAGTGCAGACTTTTCCGGAACCAGATCGGAGTTATTCAACAACTCGAAAACGCGAAGTGGCAGTCCGCTAACAGGGGTGGGCAGGACGAACGGTGTTAACGGGGGATTGTGGCAGTATGATGTCGTAACCTTGTCGA
The DNA here is from genome assembly GCA_965650095.1 of uncultured Pedobacter sp. Classification (GTDB taxonomy): domain Bacteria; phylum Bacteroidota; class Bacteroidia; order Sphingobacteriales; family Sphingobacteriaceae; genus Pedobacter. Next base: position 5,894 of record CBFGNP010000056.1, read on the forward strand.
ACGAAAACAGCCTGACCTATGCGAAAAAATTCAACAAAAACCATCAGTTAACGGCAGTTGGCGTATTTTCTGTTCAAAGTAGGAAAGCAAATAGATTTGGCTATAAGGCCAATCTGATACCTAACGAGGCATTGGGTATAAACGGTCTGGACGAGGGTGTTATATTTGATAAAGAATCTTCCAGTACCAGCTGGGGACTGGTTTCTTTTACCAGCAGAGTCAATTACAACCTGTTTCAAAAATATTTATTTACAGCAACGTTCAGGGCAGATGGCTCGTCGAAGTTTCCTGCAGATAGCAAATGGGGTTACTTTCCCTCGGGAGCCTTTGCGTGGAGGCTGAGCGATGAGCATTTTATGAAAAATCTTTCTTTTATATCTAATGCTAAGTTAAGAACCAGCTTCGGGGTAACCGGTAACAACCGGGTGTCCGACTTTGGTTATCTGACAAGCATTATATTGGGCACCTATTACCCTTTCGGGTCTTCGGGTACCTCTTCGTCACCGGCCTATTACCAAAACCGGTTAGGGAATGAGAAACTGAAATGGGAGAGTACGAGCCAGTTGGATGCAGGGATAGAGCTGGGCTTTTTCAGGAACAGGCTGGAACTGGAAATGGATTACTATTATAAGCGTACTTATGATCTATTGCTAAGTTCCCAGATTTCCTCGAGTACGGGTTATAGTTCAGCAACCGTAAATATTGGAAAAACTCAGAATAAAGGCTTGGAACTGACCTTAAATTCTAAGAACATCACGTCAAAAAACTTTAACTGGAATTCGAATATCAATATCTCCTTTAACCAAAACAAATTACTTGCACTGAGTAACGGTGAAGACCTGAGAATGACATCGATTCCTAATTTTTCAACCAACTTTTCAAGTCCTGCCTGGATTAGCCGGGTCGGCAATCAGCTGGTACACTACTATGGTTTTGTATATGATGGCGTATATCAGTATGAGGATTTTAATAAGATTCCCGGGGGCTATGAATTGAAAAATGAGCTGCCTGCAACGGCGGGCCTTTTGGGCACGAACGCAAGGCAGCCTGGTGATGCCAAATACAAAGACCTGAACAATGACGGGATGGTAAATGACGCGGATCAGACCATGATCGGAAATCCTTATCCCAAACATACCGGGGGCTTCAATAATAATTTCGCGTATAAGAATTTTGACCTGAACATATTTTTTCAATGGTCTTATGGCAATGAAGTGCTTAACGGTAACAATATTTTCCTGAAGGCGCTAAATGGTGCAGCATTGCACAGAAACCTCCTGGCAAGCTATGCGGATCGATGGACGCCTGAAAATCAGGATACAAACGTTCCCAGAAGTGGATCAGCTGGTATTACCGGAGTTTTATCCACCTATTATATTGAGGATGCTTCCTTCCTCAGGCTAAAAACGATATCATTGGGATACAATTTTAAAAATAACTTTATCAAAGGGCTGAAATCTGCCAGGGTATATGTTTCCGCACAGAATTTATATACCTGGACCAATTATTCCGGTCCTGACCCGGAGGTTTCTACCAAGGGATTTGGCTTGTCGCCCGGCTTTGATTTCTCTGCCTATCCCATCGCTCAAACAATAGTTTTTGGTTTAAATCTCTCCTTATAATCGTGAACATAAAGCATACTGACATGATAAAAAGATTTCTAATATTAGCCATAATTGCTGCTGTATCGGTTTTATCGCTCCAATCCTGTAAAAAGCTTTTGGAAACAAAGCCAACAGATTTTTTAAGTCCTGATGAATTCTTTTCCGGCAAGGAAAATTTAAAAGCTGCGCTGACAGGGGTTTACAGCACACTTAAAAATAACGCGCTGTATGGCGACAATTATCAGCATTTAATTACAGGGACCACGGATGAGCTGGTCTATGCCACCTCAGGCAATGTACCCAAGATACCCTGGTACAATGCAACATCGGCTGATCCGCAGGTGGCAAGCGTATGGGCCACACTCTATACCGGAATTGACCGGGCAAATGTAGTGCTGGCCAATCTGAATACCCCTGCGGATATTACAGCGGTAGAGAAAAGACATATTGAAGGAGAAGCGACCTTTTTAAGGGCTTATTACTATTTCATGCTTACCCAATGGTATGGAGATGTGCCGCTGAGACTCAAGCCGACCGAGTCTCCGGAGGAAACCAATATGCCTTTTACCTCTTCAAAGGCGGTTTATGATTGGGTGATCGATGAAATGGTTAAAGCCGAGGGCTTACTCAATGATCAGAAAGCAACCACCTTTGATTACACAGAAAGAGTAACACAGACGGCTGTACAGGCGGTACTGGCCCGGGTATGTCTTTATGCTGCAGGAGAACCGATAAATGATACCAGAAGATATGCAGATGCTGCAAAATGGGCCAGGGAAGTGATCAATTCGGGATTACATAAACTGAACCCGGATTATACGCAGGTGTTCAAGTTGCAATGCAAGGACCAGTATGACGCCACCTATAAGGAAAGTATATGGGAAGTTGGCTTCTATGTAAACTCCGGTGCGCCTGATCAGAGCTCTCCAGGTCAGGTACGTGTAGGCATACCCACCAGCAGCGATGTTGCGGGCAAGTCTGACGGCAGGCTTTATGTTTATCCACGCCTATACCGGACTTATGAGTCTTTTGCTTTTACCACGGCAACTAATGCAGCAGCGGATGCTTCGCCTGACCAAAGGAGGGATTGGTGTGTGGCGCCTTTCAAATATTCTGGTGGAGACGAAACAACGCCACCGGCGCAGAACGCTATTGCCTACAACCTGTATTACACACGTTATCCTGGAAAATGGAGAAGAAGTGAAGAGAATGCGCCGCGCGTGGCTACACAAAGTCCGACTAACTATCCGATAGTTCGTTATGCGGATGTGCTGCTGATGCTGGCCGAAGCAGAGAACGAGCTGAATGATGGTCCGACGCCTGAAGCCATTAACCTGGTTAACCAGGTAAGGGGCAGGGCTTATGGAAAACTTTCCGGAAGTAAGATCATAACCGGCATAGCAGTGATCAGCGGAGGTGCAGGCTACACTACAGCGCCTGCGGTAACCGTTACGGGAACAGGTACAGGCGCAACTGCCCTTGCCGTAATTTCAGGCGGTAAGGTGACCAGTATCAGGGTGACCAATCCAGGTAGAGGCTATGGACAGAATACGACGGTGGCCATTGCTGGCACCGGTGGTGCCTCTGCAAGGGTCACTTTAAATGGCGACGGGGAATTAACTACTGCTCAAACCACAGGGGAAGGCGCTTTTTTAACGGCTATCCAGGATGAGCGTCTGATGGAGCTGAATGGTGAGTTTTTAAGAAAGCAGGATTTAAAGCGCTGGGGCATTCTCCAGTTGAGAATAAAACAGATGGGTGTTGAGGTCGCATCGGGAAGCAATGACCTGAAGCCAGACGGTACGCCGGTCGTGCCTGCAGCAAAAACGCCATTTGCGCCTTCAAATATATTTTTGAGCCACTATACAAACCCGTCAGACAATATTTCAGACAAAGATTACAACCTGGCTATTCCGCAAAAGGAGTTGTTGTATAACAACCAGGCTAAACAGAATCCTGGTTATTGATGGACTATTCATTTGTGAAATTTAATAATGATGTTATGAAAAAGACAATATTTGCATTATCTGTTTTAAGCTTTCTTTTTGCAGCTTGTACAGAAAAAGAGATAGAGGCACCAGATGATTTTCAGGTTTCTGTCGCGAAAGCAACATACAAACTGAGTGACAGTGTTCAGTTTAACTTATCAGGAGTGCCGGATAACATCACCTTCTATTCAGGGGAAGCAGGGCATGAGTACGATAAACGGAATTTTTTCTCCTCTGAAGAGGGGACACTGACGCTACAATTTAACAGTCAGACCCGTGCAGGTGCAACATTACCTAGAAATATCTCTGTATTGATCTCCACTGATTTTAGTGGGGAATATAATGAACAGGCCGTAAAGACAGCAACATGGACGGATATCACCGACAGAGCAAAAATGCCTTCCAATACCGCGTCCAATGCCGATGTAGTGTCGGGAGAAATCATTCTGGATGATTTGAAAGTAAAGGGCAAGCCAATGTACCTGGCCTTCAGGTACCTTTCGGAAAATGCTGCCGGTACTGCGCAGCGGTACTGGAATATGGGCCGCATGTCTTTGATCAATAAGGTTCCGGGAAATGGAGATTTTGAAATTACGTCCACCATTGAAAAAGGTTTGTTTCAGGTCGTTGAATCTCAGGGAGCGGACGGTAAATGGACAATTAACACGGGAACGGCTACTTCCCACCGGTTGATTCATCTTGCGAACGCCATCAACAAAGAATCGGACGACGATTGGGTGATCAGCCGGGGATTCCAGGTGTTTCAAGCCCTCGGGCATGTAAAGAACGCAGTGAACATAAAATCCATCGAGGGCAGCACGCCTAAAACTTTCTCCTGGTCATATTCTACTCCAGGAACTTACAAGGCGACCTTTATTGCGCTGAATACCAGTAGAAAGGTACAAAAAGAAGTAGTTAAAGAAGTTTGGGTTACCGTAGAGCAATGATCATTCACATAAAACTTATTTTTACATTAGCGCTGGCTGCTGTTGTCTGCGATCTGCAGGCACAAAATGTGGTGCCTAAGCCATTTGTGTTTGGGCAGGACAAAGACATTCCATTGGCTGCATCAGTAATAGGGGCACCCGATTTCCTTTTTATGGACTGGGATGGGGATGGCGATCAGGATATGATGACGACAGGTGGTGGTATCTCCCTGATAGAAAATATCGGCAGTAAAAAAAGGCCGAGGTTTAACAATGTATTTATACACAATCAGGTTGTGCTCAAGGATGCGCGTGTAGGAAGGTTTTTTTCTGTTATCAGACATTCGGGCGTAAAAGCTCAGGAAAGCATACCTTCTTTTATTGCTTTTGAGCGCCATAAGCAGATTAGTGACGCAGGCAAGAAGCAATTGGGGCTTCATATGTTTGTACCTGTGCGGCTGCAAGGCAAAACAGAATGGAAGGTAATGCAGGCATTCGACCCAAAGGGAAAACCTGTTCAAAATTTCCTGGACTGCTGGATAAGTCCAACGATAGATGTAGCCGATTTGAACGGCGATGGTAAAGAAGATCTTGTTGTAGGCAGCTCACATCCACGCATTGCCCAACCTTCTTTGAATCTTGCTGCCGGTTATAACAATCCTCAGGCATCCTGGAACCCCAACGCCAGCCGTTTGTATGTGATGTACAATAGGTCGTCCGCCGACAGTTTGATCTTTGACAGCCCCTTGCTTATTCAGGCTGATGGCTCACCGATCTCGCCGTTCGGCTTTCCCTATCCAATTGCTTTTGATATGGATAAAGACGGGCTAATGGATCTGGTGGTGGGCCAGCATAAACCAGGTATGCTATATTTCCGGAATACCGGCACAAGAACACAACCAAGTTTCAGTTATGCGGGGCTGCTTGCTGATGCTCATAAAAACCCGATACGGAGTATTCAGGCGATCCATCCGCGCTTTGCAGACCTGGACGGCGACGGTCGTCCGGAGCTATTGGCAAGTACTTATTTTGGTTGTGTAGACAATATCCTTCGATTCAAACAGAAGAACGGTGGCTGGGTTGAACAGGTACAATTAATGATGGCCAGTGATAAAAATAGTCCGGTGATGCCGCTAGGCATCGGTACGATAGAACCTATAGACTGGGATGGAGATGGCGATACAGATATGGTTGTCGGCT
>CBFGNP010000057.1:0-11574 GCA_965650095.1 uncultured Pedobacter sp.
CACCCGTTAACAATACCGTCAGGCCCTTATTTTCTTTATTATAAGCCGATATAAACCCCTCAACTTCATTAATCACTCCTTGTAAAACACCATTTTTTATAGCAGAACCTGTGTCTGTTCCTTTAGGCACCTCCGCTTCACTATCCCACTTTACCAAGGGCAATCTCCCGGTAAAGTGATGCAATGCTTTAAATCGCATATCTATTCCAAGGCTGATACTGCCTCCAAAATACTCGCTGCTACTATTTAACAGGTCATAAGTAATGCAAGTCCCTGCATCTATCATCAAACAATTCTGCCCCGGATAATAATTCTTTGCAGCAATTACCTTAGCCCATCTGTCCAGGCCTAAGGTAGCAAGTGTCTGATAATGATTTTTTATACCTGTATTGATATTGGTAGAAAAGGGGATGTAATTTGTTTTCGACTTCAAAACATGAATTACTTCCTGAAAATCTTCACTCACACTTGAAACACACGAATTACTGACCTCATATTGTCTGATGATACTCATCAGCACTTCAGGCGCAATATGTTTAAGAACCTGGAAGTTAACTAATGTTTCCCCGTCAAAAACAGCCAGTTTACTATTTGTATTACCGATATCTATGACCAGGTTATGCATTAATAACTCCAAACTTCATTGCACAAAGCTATCAATCTTTAGCTAGTTTCAAGGTCTCAAATTGTTAAAAAAAGATAAACAAACAAAAAGTACTGCATGGCAAAAACCAGGATCAGAAATAAGCTCTCATAAAACCATCTTTTTTTTGCATTTGAAAAATAATAAGCCAATAAAACGGCTCCCGGAGGCACACATAATAAAAAGTGATACAACCTGAAATCCGGTTTGGTATAAAAGCTTACAATGCCGACAATAAACATAAAGAAGAGCATCTGAAAAGCCTTTCTTGTGCTGATAAAGCTTCTGAAGAAATTCTCACGCAATTGTAATACAGCCAGTATCATCATCACCAAAACAGGCACCAGAACCAGATAATCATTATAGTTGATCTTAAATACCGATGGAAACCGATTTCCCAAAGGCAGCCAGATCTTGTAGAACATTGACAAGCTGTCATTCCAGTAATAGAGTACCCCTACAAAAAAGAAAATAGCCATGAAACCAACCAGTCCTGAGACCCATTCCCTCCAGTTAAAAGACCTGTACAGTAATAAGGCAAGCCATATCATGGCCAGCATGACAATAAAAGGGAAATAGATCAGCGTTCCCAGGGCGATGATCATGCCTATATCAAACATGATCATGATGGCATTTGGCGACTTTCCAATTTTGAGGAACTTATCCATCATCCAGATTAGCAGAAAGTTACAGATCAGCGTCGGGCTTAATACCAGAAAAGGCATAAACAAACTGGCCCCGGTGATGTACATCAGCGCAGGTAAGAAGCCCGGCCTGTTCAATAATGCATGGTTATTTATAACCCGGTTAAATAAAATAGCCTGCAGATAAATGAGGATGCCTGCGAAGAAAACGTTACCTGCAGGAGAAAAGAAACCTTGCAATGGAATCTGAATAAAAAACCTGGTATATGACTCTAAAAATTCGAAATCAAGCCGAGCCGGAAGATCTGCAAAAATGGCCATGCGCATAAAAAAAGTATATGCGAATAGTATAAGCAGGTTTATAGGGTTTAATTTTCTAAATTGATTGATCATGCCTCTTTACCAGGCAAAGTAAAGCAAATTATCTGGCAAACTGCTTCACAACTTTATCAATTACTGCCGCAGTTTCGTCGGGAAAATAAAACTGGTGCTCCTGAGGGTGGTTCACCCAGTTTTTAATTACAGGGAGCCAGTTCCTATTACTGCCCCATACCACGGGCAGCCCAAATTGCTTCAATGCATATGCATTACACTGCTGCTCATACTGAAATTTCATCGGAGCGACCAATAATTTCTTGCCCAGGAAAAGGGCCTCTGCCGGGCCCTCAAAGCCACCACCGGTAAACAAGCCTTCACATGAAGCCAGGCTCGTATTGAACAGTTCGTTATTAACCGGGCGGACACGTATGTTGCCATCCACATACCCTTTCCTGCAATGCTTGGAAAATATCTCCCAGTGTACATGTGGAATTTGTTTGAGCAGCGGTACTAGATACTGATCATCTATCGCGGGGAGATAAACAGTATAATGCCTCAGGTTACTGGTTTGCATATTTCTGATCTCTGCCCGGATTACCGGTGTATAAATAAAATCATCATACCTGTCGAAATGAAAGCCCACGTAATGTGTAGCCGGAGCATAATATTTCATAACCAGCTGGGCCCAGTCTATACTTCTGGGTTTTGGAACCTTCGCGGACTGGAAAGAAGCCTGATGGCTCAGTCCAACACTTTCAATTCCTCTGCTCTTGCAGGCCCATGCGGTAACCGGCTCAAAATCGTTAAGGATAAGGTTATAGTCGTCAAGTGGCACACTACGCACATCCTTTACAAAACGGGGCAGGTTCATCGTTTTCCATGTCTGGTAATGATTTACCCCGCCTTTCTTTCCAAAGATGAAGCTAAAGCCGTGCAGCTGGTACTTTACCTCCTGTGTGAGTTTCACATCGGCCTGCGTTCCGCTGATCAGGAGATCGACCTCACCGTATCGCTGAAGCAGGGGCACAATTTCTCTTGCCCGGCTGATATGGCCATTGCCTGTGCCCTGTATAGCATAAAGTATCTTCATCCGCACCGAATATCTGTATTTTTTATGCGTCAGGCAATTTCTAATTTAATCTTTTGTAGCAAAATGTTGATGTCAAGCTTGCTATGCAGGTCTTCGCTATCTGACATTTCCCCTTCTTCTGCCTCATCCTTCTGGAAGTCCTTATGTTCATATTTAAACATCTTCCATGAATGATCGTAATATTCCAAAGCAGTAAGGTTCTCGACCCAATCACCGCTATTCAAATAAGTTACCGCGCCATTTTCCGTAGCGATAGTTCTCATTTCAGGCTGATGAATATGTCCGCAGACAACGTATTCGTAACCGTTTTCAGCGGCAAGTTCTGCTGCTGTATGCTCAAAACCATTGATAAACTTTACGGCATCTTTGAACTTTGCCTTAATGCGTTTTGAAAAGCTCATTTTTTCCTGCCCCATAAGCGCAAGAAACCAGTTCACGAAACTATTGATTAGAATTAAAGCATCATAACCGACAGCTCCAAGCTTAGCGAGCCATTTTGAATGCTGCATGGTTACATCAAATACATCCCCATGAAAAAACCAGGCTTTTTTGCCGTCTAGTTCCAGCACCAGTTTATTCTGCAAATGAAAGGCCCCCATATGCATATCTGCAAATTTCCTCAGCATCTCATCGTGATTACCGGTTAAGTAATAAACAGAAACCCCTTCCACAACAAATTTCATGAGTTTTCTCAGCACCTTCATATGGGTTTCGGGCCAGTACCGCTTGCTAAACTGCCAGACATCAATGATATCTCCGTTTAAAATCAGCACTTTTGGTTTAATACTCTTGAGGTATTTTAACAATTCCCTGGCGTGGCAGCCGTATGTGCCAAGATGCACATCAGAAATTACAGCTATATCTACTTCTCTTTTAGACATCGTCTTCATCCATTGTCAATTCAAACGGACCAAAATAGAATGCTAAAATTACAATCAGGCACGCTATAAAAAACAACTCCGGCATAGGTTATTAGTTTATGATACAAATATGCAACTGCCAGATGAAATGAATGTTAACGGTATATTAAATAAAAGAAGGCCATTACCTTTTCGGTAACGGCCTCTAAACGATAAGCTCACAATAAGATATGGACCTACGCGGCCTTCTTCTTTTTGTTTTCTGAGTAAAAGGCAAATCCTAAACCTGCCAATAACAAAATTGATCCTGCCAAAGAAATTTTCTCCCCCACATAATAGGATGTCGGTTCAAACTTAAATTCAACCTTATGGTTACCAGCCTCCAGCTGCGCAGCACGCAAGACATAATCTGCTCTGAAATAAGGTTTTTTTACCTCATCTATATACATATTCCAGCCTTTATCATAATAGATCTCAGAAAAGACAGCAATTACATCCGTCGGCGCACTATAGGAGTACACCAGATGATCCGGATGATAACTATCCAGCTTGATCAACGCACCAGTTCCAGAACCTACACGTTTTTCATCAATCAGGCTTTTATACCTTACATCAACTATCGCCTCCTTTTTAGGATCGAAACTATTGATAGCCTTCATTTCCTCATCCGCATCTTTTGCAAACTGAACATGTGGTACAATCCAGGCGTGGCCGGCGGCTGTATGGTTCCGCTGCATTTTATAAGAGCCGTTTTGCTGATCCTGTGTAATGATATATTTGGTATTCAGCATGTCCAGTACATCCTGGTTAATGCTCTTTGTAAACTGTTTTTCGATCAGCTCCTGGTAGCGCTTCAATTTAGCAGCATGATATCCACCAACTGTTTTATGGAACTGCGAAGTGCTCGCGTCAGAGAAGGTATTAATTGTCAGGTCTAACACTCTGAAATCAGGATCCTTGTCCGCAAGAATAAAATTATCTACATCCCTTGGCTGAAAATGATTGGCAAGGTCGCTTTTGCTTGCGAAGTTGCCGTTATTCAGATACCGGCGATCAACCTGCCACATGTCGATCAATACCGCAAAGGCAAGTAAGCCAAATGCCAGTTGTGCATTGATCTTTTTAGTAAGAAATGCCCAGACCAGGGCAAAGCCAATAGCAATAAAAATAAACGACCGAAAGGCATCAGCACGGCCGATCGAGATCCGGTCATCTACCAGCGCATTAGCGATTTTATGAGCCAGTGTAGCATTATTCTGCAGCATTTGTGTTAAGGCCTGAACAATCTCCTGGTGATTTTCCGTCTTAAAGCTGAAAAACAAGGTGGGCACGATGGCAACAATCAAGGCAAAGACTCCTGTAATGCCGGCAGACAACTTCAGTATCTTAATCAGGGTTTTCTGATCTGTACTCGCATCCTGCGCTTCCTTTACGGCAAGGATGGCAAGCAGGGGCACCATCAGTCCAACCACTGCCAATATAGATTCGACTGCTCTAAACTTATTATATAGTGGGAAGTAGTCAAAGAACAGGTCCGATATCAAGGGGAAGTTTTTACCGAAAGACAATAAGATAAACAATATAGTAGTAGCCAATATCCACCACTTTAAGTGGCTTCTGACAATAAACAGCCCGAATACAAAGAGGAAACATATGATGGCACCGAAGTAATAACCTCCGGAGGTGCCAGGCTTTTCACCCCAGTATTGCTGCATGTTCAGGTTTGGGTCTTGTGCCAGTTGCTGAATAGCCTGTATAGTTTGGCCAGGATCGCCTCCCGTAATTTCCGAAATAGCTTTATACATATGGCTTTCCGGTTTAACCAGTTCATTGATACTGGTTGCCCCGCCATACAGGTCAGGGATCAGGAAGGTAAAGCTCTCTCCAACACCCTGGCTCCAGCCATAAGCATATTTCTTGGCCTCAGCGTTGCTGTCGCCCCCCTCTGCAGCGGCGCTAGTTAAATTAGATTTTCCGCGAATCGTTTCCCTGGCATATTCAGCCGTAGTCCACAATAAACTTGCATTTACCATTACGGCCAGCATCAATGCCGCAAATAAAACCCCAACTGCCTTACCTAATACCGGCAATGTTTTTGCTTTATAAGCCTGATAAAGTTCTATGGCCATAAAGATAACAACAGCAAGGAAAAGGTAATATGCCATCTGAACATGGTTTGCCCTAACCAATAAGGCAAGGAACAATGCCGTCAGTGTCCCGCCTACCCAGTACCGCCCTCGTAAGGTCAAAATAAAACCGGCAATAATGGGCGCAAAAAAACCAATTGCCAGAACCTTGTTGTTATGGCCAGTTGCGATCAGCACGAAGTTGTAGGTAGTAAAGGCAAAAGCTATCGCCCCGGCGGCAGCAAGCCAGGGGTTTATCCTCAAAACAATGAATAAAAAATAAGCACCAGACAGTAAAAGTAGCACTGTACCTACAGGACGTGGAAATACGTTAACAATAAGTTGAATACCATAAGAAGCGCCATTATAGGCGTATTGTGCCCAGATCTGGTAAGCCGGCATGCCGCCAAACATCTGGTTGGTCCATAGTGGCCCCTTACCATCTTTAGCCTTATAGTCCATGATCTCTTTCTGCATGGCTTTCGCCTGCAGGACATCACTTTGAGCTGGAGCCTTGCCCTGTAATACGGGACTGAAATACACGAAACAGATGAAGATAAAAAATCCAATTATGGCCAGATGAATGCCATTCGCTTTTAACCAGTTATTCATTAAGGTTTGTTTAAGATTAAACTAACCCCAAACTTAGATAAAATGATTTATTTTTATCAGCCTCGGCTCTTTTTTTTAGAAAAAATCTTTTACGTTATTAAATATGGCTATTTTAACTCTTCGTAATCTACGAAGTCACCTAGCTTATCCGTTTTCCCGGTCTTGGCAGTGGGTGGCATGTAATCAATTGAAATTGAGCCCTCCGGTTTTGTTCTGTGCTGTTCTCGTTGGTTTCCGGCTTGCTGCTGCACCTTCGAAAACAAACTCCTCAATACCATAGGAAACACCAGACGAAGGATGATCTTCAGGATATAAAAGATTAATAAGGTGATTAATATGAACTTTATAATTCCCATTTTATTACTTTAATTTTAGTTTAGACGGATTTGAAATTTCAATATTACAGCACCGTTCTGTTTATTGCATAGCAATTACAATACCATCCGCTCAATTTTCATCTACCACAGCAGCGACCCTGCCTATTTGTCCGTCTTCCAGACGAACCTTAATGCCTCGGGAGTGAAATGCAGCCGAGGTCAGTAAATTGGCTACGATCCCCCTGGTTAGCTTCCCGCTTCTTTGGTCTTTCTTAAGGATAATATCCACTTCAAGGCCGGGATATATATCTTTTCTGCTCTTTCCGTCCATCCTGTAAAGTTACGACTTACCAAATCTTTCTTCAAACATTTTTTCCATAGCAAACATTTCATCCCTCAACCTGGCAGCCAGTAAAAAGTCCATATCCTTGGCTGCCTTGCTCATTTCCTTGCGGGATTTGTCAATTGATTTCTGCATTTCCGCTTTAGTCATATATTGAACGATGGGATCCGCAGCCAGGCTCACCTCATCTACTTCCACATATGGTTTAGCACGTTTTGTTTCGCCGGAAGAGAAATCGAGCACAGAGGTTTGTTCCATTATTGCCTCCCTGCTTTTGCCGACAGTCTTAGGTACAATGCCGTTTTCAAGATTATAGGCCACCTGCTTTTCCCTGCGCCTGTTGGTTTCTTCTATCGTACGTTCCATAGATTCGGTAATTTTGTCTGCATACATGATCACTCTTCCCCTGTCGTTCCTCGCAGCTCTTCCAATAGTCTGGATCAGGGCGCGGTCCGAGCGAAGAAAGCCCTCCTTATCTGCATCCAGAATAGCAACCAATGATACCTCGGGCAAATCCAGTCCTTCTCTTAACAAGTTAATTCCTATCAGCACATCAAATTCACCTAAGCGCAGGCCGCGCAAAATTTCGACCCGCTCCAGCGTCTTCACCTCCGAGTGGATATACCTGCACCTGATGGTTAGCCGATCCATATACTTGGTCAGTTCCTCTGCCATTCTCTTCGTCAGTGTAGTGACAAGCACCCTGTCACCGAGCTTAATGGTTTTGTCAATCTCATCCAGGAGATCATCCACCTGGTTAATGGCAGGACGCACTTCAATCATTGGATCCAGTAATCCCGTTGGTCGAATCACCTGTTCAATCACCACCCCTTCAGATTTTTGCAGTTCGTAATCCGCCGGAGTTGCGCTCACATAGATGGTTTGAGGTGCAAGACGTTCAAACTCATCAAAATTAAGCGGCCGGTTATCAAGGGCTGAAGGCAAACGAAAACCGTATTCAACGAGCGACATTTTCCGCGAGCGGTCTCCACCATACATGGCCCTGATCTGTGGCACAGTAACATGGCTTTCATCAATCACCATTAAATAATCATCAGGGAAATAATCCAGGAGGCAGAAAGGGCGCATGCCAGGCGCCCGTCCATCAAAAAAACGTGAGTAGTTCTCAATTCCTGAGCAATAACCCAACTCTTTCATCATCTCTATATCAAAGTTGACCCTTTCCTCCAGTCTTTTTGCTTCCAGGAGATGCCTGTCGCCAATCAATTGGTTCTTACGGACCTCCAGCTCCTCCTGAATTCCCCATATTGATGAGTTAAATCTTTCTTTAGGGGTTACAAACAAATTGGCTGGGTAAATGGCCATATCTTCCAGTTTTTCAAGCGTTTTCCCCGATACCGGATCTATCACACTCAATTCTTCTATATCATCACCAAAAAAGGAGATGCGGTAAGCACTGTCCAGATAGGCGGGAAAGATATCCACGGTATCGCCTTTCACCCTGAACGTCCCACGTTTAAAATCATTGGTGGTACGTGCATATAAAATCTCAACAAGACTATGTAAAAACGAGTTCCGGGAAATCCTTGTCCCCACAGAAAAGCGGAATACCGATCTTGAAAAATCCTCTGGATTCCCCATACCATAAATACAGGAAATGGAGGAAACGACGATCACATCCCTGCGGCCCGACATCAGCGCCGAGGTAGTACGTAATCTCAACTTCTCAATTTCTTCGTTGATACTTAGATCCTTCTCTATATAAGTATTGCTGCTGGCAATAAATGCCTCAGGCTGATAGTAATCGTAATAGGAAACAAAATAGTTCACCGCATTTTCAGGGAAAAACTGCTTAAATTCTCCATAAAGCTGTGCAGCCAGTGTCTTGTTATGGCTCAGTATCAAGGTTGGTTTTTGCGTCTCCTGAATAACGTTTGCGATCGTAAATGTTTTTCCTGAGCCGGTAACCCCTAACAATGTTTGATAATGATCTTCGTTATTCACACCTTCTACCAATTGCTTTATCGCATTTGGCTGGTCTCCTGTCGGCTTATAATCTGAAACGATTTGAAATTTCATCCCTAAATATCTTATTTAATGAGGTCAGTTGGAGTAGTCCGTAACCTCCAAAGGTAACAATAATTGCTAAGTTAATAGGAGGGGACTATTCGTTTTATGTTCAGCAGCCTTTTCACCTATCCAAAGTTTTTCACTGTATTACCTTATTGAACAGGAAAATAGTTTTATCCTGAACGCTGAAGAGTTTAAATGGTAATTTTTATTCTTTATCTTTATGTAATGATATTCGACCTCAGTAAAACCAGTTCCATTGCAAATGTTTTTATCGCTGAGATCAGGGATGAGAATATACAAAAAGATGCCATGCGTTTCCGCATAAATATGGAAAGGATCGGGCAGTTCTTTGCTTTTGAGATCAGTAAAACACTCGATTATCAGCATACAGAAACTCAAACCCCACTGGGCATTGCCAAAACCATGAAGCTGGCGGAACAACCCGTTCTTGCCACCATTACCCGGGCCGGCATTCCCATGCATAAAGGCATGCTAAATATATTTGACCGTGCGGAATCTGCGTTCGTCGCTGCCTACAGAAAGATCCATAAAAGCGGTAACTTCGAGATTGCCATAGAGTATGTCTCCTCACCGAACCTCAATAATAAAGTGCTTATTATGTCAGACCCAATGCTGGCCACAGGCATGAGCATGGTACTCTGTTGCAAAGAACTGACGGCCAGATATAAGGTCAAGGAACTACATATCGTATCTGCCATTGCCAGTTCAGAAGGCATCAGGCATGTGAGGGCAAACTTCCCCAAAGCAAAATTATGGCTCGGTTCAATTGATGAGGAAATGACGAGTAAATCGTACATTGTGCCCGGATTAGGTGATGCAGGAGACCTGGCCTATGGCCCGAAGGTTTAGCTTTTCCGGTACCCGCTAAACTTGTTATCATGCCAATTCGCTTTAAAAACCTTAAAATGATTAAACATATCTTCTTCGACCTGGACCATACCATCTGGGACTTTGACAGGAATG
Source organism: uncultured Pedobacter sp. (assembly GCA_965650095.1). Taxonomy (GTDB): domain Bacteria; phylum Bacteroidota; class Bacteroidia; order Sphingobacteriales; family Sphingobacteriaceae; genus Pedobacter. The sequence continues at coordinate 9,972 of CBFGNP010000057.1, forward strand.
CCGAAGAGACCTTAAAGGAGCTTTATCAATTGTATGAGCTTGAGAAGCTGGGTCTGAGTTCCTGTGCGGCGTTTATCGCCACCTATACACAAAATAACCATCAGCTATGGGCAGAATATCATTTGGGCCGGATTACCAAAGAGCAACTAAGATCCGAAAGGTTTCACAAAACATTCCGACAAATGGGCGTCAAGCCTAACAAAATACCCAGGCAATTTGAAGAAGATTATGTTCGCATCAGTCCAACCAAGACCAACCTTTTCCTTGGCTCGGAAAAAGTGCTAGGCTACCTTTACGAAAGATATACGCTCCACATTATCTCTAATGGTTTCAAGGAGACTACCCTTACTAAAATGAATGTTTCGGGCCTGAATCCATATTTTCGTAACGTGATCATTTCTGAAGATGTTGGTGTAAACAAGCCCCATAAAGCTATTTTTGAATATGCTTTAAACAAGGCTGCTGCTGAGAAACATGAAAGCATCATGATAGGAGACAGCCTGGAAGCAGACATCCGGGGTGCACAGGACTACGGAATAAAAGCTATTTATTTTAATCCCTTAAAAAAAGAAAAACCAGGCGATGTGGAATGGCAGATCACTAACCTCGAAGAATTGTTGTTACATTTTTAACGCCGGTATATGCAAGTATTAGCTACCGAATGCTGAATATCGTTCTTAAATAAATATATGTTTCATAAAAATACAATGCAATGAATAAGGTTAGCGGCACCGTAAACGAGTCCTACAATAATTTTTATACCGGAAGCGATCTCGAATGGCGCATGCTTTGTGCGAAAGCCAAGGCACAGAACCTGATTGAAGTATGTAAAACACAAGGTTTTAAAAAAGTACTGGAAGTAGGCGCAGGCGATGGAAGCATACTTCATTATCTAAACCTTTGGGATTTTAGCAACGACCTTTACGCCCTAGAAATTTCGCAAAGTGGGGTGGAACTGATAAAAAACCGTCAGCTTAAAAATTTAATCGAGGTACAAGCCTTTGATGGATATAAAATTCCCTATCCTGACAATAGCTTTGACCTCGTTATCCTTGCACATGTGCTGGAGCATGTAGAACATGAACGTTTACTAATCAGAGAACTAAAACGCGTAGCAAAATTCATTGCCATAGAAGTTCCTCTGGATTATCGTTTTGGGGTGGATAAACGCATTAAGCATTTCCTTGCCTACGGTCATATCAATATGTACACACCTACCCTGATCAGATATTTATTGCAAACCGAAGGTTTGGTCATCCGATCGGAGAAAACATCACTTATACCACCCGAAACGACAAAGTATAATGAATTTGTCAATAAAAAAGCGGCTAAAAGCCTTTTTAAATCATTAAGGATCGATCTTGAATACCACCTTAAAAAAGTACTCGGTAGATTTTTAGGAAAGAACAGAACCGAAAAATTTGCCAATGCTTACACTGTCTTAACTGAAAAATCGGACAAAAACCTGGAAATTTTTTAGCGCAGGTTTATATTAATCATTCGTCTTGCGATGACGGATGTAGTACTGGGCGAGGTTCAACGCTATAAAAATATGGTTGAACAGGTTTGGAACCAACCCGTAATATTTAGTAAAGATGTTAAA
>CBFGNP010000058.1:0-11494 GCA_965650095.1 uncultured Pedobacter sp.
TTAAAGTTTGGGCTTATACCCCTTCTGAAGGAACCTTAACTTATAGGACTAAACTTACGGAATACTACAATAAACTGGGGTATAACATCAGCCCGGAAGATATTCTGGTCACTGCAGGCGGATCTGAAGCCATTACCATAGCCATGCAGGTGTGTGTGAATGAAGGTGATGAAATTATCATTCCTGAACCATTTTATGCAAATTATAATGGCTTTGCGTGTATCAGCAATGTGGTTGTGAAGCCGATATTGTCCCACATAGAAAATGGCTTTGCCCTCCCCCCTATAGCAGAATTTGAAAAGCTGATCACGCCACGCACAAGGGCGATCATCATTTGCAATCCGAATAATCCTACCGGATATTTATATTCTAAGGAAGAAATGGAAGCCTTAAAGGCTCTATGTTTAAAATACGACCTGTTCCTTCTATCGGATGAGGCTTACCGCGAATTTTGTTATGATGGCAGGGAGTTCATCTCGCCAATGTATATGGGCGGCCTGGATGAACATGTAGTGATATTGGATACGGTATCGAAACGATATAGTGCCTGTGGGGCCAGGTTAGGCTGCCTAATTACCAAGAACAAAGCGGTCATTCAATCGGGCTTAAAATTTGCACAGGCGCGGTTAAGTCCGGGGATGGTTGAACAGATTGCAGGAACCGCAGCGGTTGATACGCCCGATAGTTATTTTGAAGAAGTAAACAAAGAATATACTTTGCGCAGGGATACGCTCGTAAAAAGACTAAATGGAATAGAAGGGGTATTGTGTCCTAATCCGGGGGGTGCATTTTATGTGGTAGCCAAGCTGCCTATTGACGATGCAGATCAGTTCTGCCAGTGGATACTCGAAAGCTTTGATCATGAGGGTCAGACGGTCATGATGGCACCTGCTACTGGCTTTTATTCGACAGAAGGATCTGGGAAAAATGAAGTTAGGATGGCCTATGTACTTAATATAGAATCTCTTAATCGGGCCATGGACTGCCTTGACCTCGCTTTAAAGCAATATCCTGGTAGAAATATGGCATAATTTTCGTATTTTTGTATCCTGATGGCGAAAGGAGTTGTTAACCAATCACCATCAGGACATACTGGGGCCGTTTTGGATTTGACAGGGTGAAGCTAAGTATGTTAGCATGCAGTGCGTTGTACGGAGAGCACTTAAAAGAGAACGTTCACACTATAATTGGCGAAAATAACTACGCCTTAGCAGCTTAATTTAGAATTAAGTAGCTTTTGTCCCTCTGACTGCTGCGATGTTAGGTTAGAATATGGGGCATCGAAATAACAACGCTGGCAATTGTAAGGTACGGTACAGTTGCGAGATAAAGTACCTAAGGTGAACGGTTAGGTCGGTTTCCAGCCCGCCAGATCCCGACAACTAATTGGAAAATAAGCATGTAGAAGGCATAATTTATCGCACAACTGGACAAGGGTTCGAACCCCTTCGGCTCCACAAAGGCCTTTGAGATTATCTCAGAGGCCTTTTATTTATAGAATTCTCAACTGTCTTACATCTCGAAAATGCGGACAGATTACTTCACAAGTGTTTATCAGGCTAAATATTGCCACAACCCCGACCTAAGGTCTAACCAGGGTATAATTGGTTTGCAAAAAGTCAGTCTGAAATCCCATTCTTTTGTAGATCCCCTCGCCCATAGCAGAAGCTTGCAGAAAAGCATGGCTTAAGCCATCCTCAATGGCTTGATTTAAAATAAAAGCCATCGCTTCGTCGGCAAATCCTCTTTTCCGAAATTCAGGAATCACACCTACACCATGGATGCCGATCTCATTTCCAGATTGAAAGGTCATAACCGTCCCAATTGGCCGCTTTCCAAGGTAGATCAGGTAGAATTGGATATGCTCTTTCGTTTCCATCAGGATCTGCGGACTGATCTGATAACCGAAGGACTGTGGATAAATCTCCGCCCAGGTTATTTCCTGATCCCAGTCAGTAACCCGTTTCAGATGAATGTTGCGTTTATTTTCAAATTTCTCCTGAAGTGCCAGCGACATGCCGATCTGTTCAGACTTTTTGGTAAATCCGCTTTTTTCAATGAACAGCAAATCAGGGCTGGCAAAATCATCCCAATAAGAAAATGATAAGGGGGTGGCTGAAGAATTGATCAGCTCCTTTACCCTATTTAATAACGATTCATTCCGTGTTTGTTTAAGCCAGATGCGATTTGGCCAGTCTGAGTTTGGAACCCGGCTATACCCCAGTTCATCGTCCGCAAAGAAGCCCTGAAATGGCCAGCTGGCTGACTCCCATAAAGCGCTTAAGTTCTTGATATTTGATTGTACTAACTCATTCATCTTCGTTTATTTTGAATTGATTAAAATGATCCCAACAAGCATCGCCACAGCGCCAATTAATTTCTTCCAGGTAATCGGCTCCATTGGTAAATTCAGCCATCCGAAATGCGTAGCAATCATTGAAAATATCAGTTGTCCACACAAGCCCAGCGAAATCATCCTCGAAATTCCCAATTTTGGAATGCTGTATAAGTACAGGGTAATGCCCATCATACTAAACAGTCCGCCAATAAACCATAAATACCAGGGAACTTGTTTGATAAGATTTATACCCGGTAATTCCTTCGAAAAAGCCAGTAGAAAAACAGCCGCAAATACGGCGCTGCTTAGAGATGTGGAAACGGATGCCAATAAGGGTTTTCGAATGACAACACCCAAATGGGCATTAAAACCTGCCTGGATAGCTAAAAATATCCCTCCTAAAAATGCGGTAACTGCAACCAATTGTTGATTCATAAACCAAAGGTAAACACCGATTTTCCTATCAGCCTTTACATATGTCGATTTGTTCTTTTTATTTCAAATCTTTCCGTATACGGCTCAGTTGGGTTGGCGTTATGCCTAAATGAGAAGCGATATGCTGCAAGGGGATCCTTTTGTCAATATTTGGATGTATGTCTAAGAGCTTCAGATACCGTGTTGTCGCATTTTCCATGACCAATGAAATTTCGCGTTTCTCTTTGTCTATGACCCAGTTTTTTTCGAGATAGGCGATATAAAAATTCTTAAGGTCATCATGGCTATTCACCAGCTCTTTATATTTTTTGTCGTCTATCACCATGACAATGCTTTCCTCAACGGCCTGTAGTATAAACTGAGAGGGTGTATTTAAGAGGGCCGACACTACAGAGCCTGCGAAATCTCCTTCCAAAAAAATGTTCTTGTTATAGGTATTCGCATTTTCATCAATAAAAAAAGCAATAACTGCCCCTTTGCAAATAAAAAAACGTTCCCTGGCAATCCGTCCTTCCATCAATAAAATCTCATCCTTCTGATATACCTGGAACCTGACAAGAGATTTAACCAATAGCAACGATTCCTCAGAAACCGGATAATAGGCTAAGATCTTTTCCTTTAAGTCAGCCAAATATTTTTCTTCGTCTATCACTGTGCCTTTTTTATAGTGAGATTATGCATAGCAATAAAATTAATAAAATCTTATTCATATATACTATCCTTTAAAAAAGCCATTCGGCTCACAAAAACCTGATCAGCAACTGCTAATCAGGTTTTTTTATGTATAAGTCCCTTAGTTATTTATTTGATTAGTTGTATCTCGGCGATTACCGGCAAATGATCGGAAGCATAGGTTTCGCTGACAGTAAGGTAATTTAGGACATTGAATTTTGTGAATGGGCGCATCAATAGATAATCGAGCGTTGAAGCCGGTTTTTGTGCAGAAAAGGTAAGGGGGCAGGACGATTTGCATCCCCAGCCGAGCTCTTGTCTCAACAGCGACATGGTTGCCGATGTGGGTGTAGCATTGAAATCGCCGCCTATGATAAGCGGAAGAGTCAATGTTTTTACTATTTTATTGATTTCGCCTGCCTGTAACAGCCGGTTGTCTTCCGCGCTGAGGTGATCCAGATGGGTGGAGGCAAATTGAAAACGCTGACCTTCTTTTTCGACTGTAACCAGGGCCACTGAACGAGTTTCACCGCCCTGCTTGGTGGTTACGGGAAGTTCGTAGCGCTGTGTTTCAATAAAAGGCAATCGGGAAAGTACCGCATCACCAAATTGTCCGCCATCATAATCGATCGCTCTGGTATAGAAATAGTTCATCCCCGTCAGCCGTGCCAGCTCTTTTGCCTGGTCTAGCGTATTTCCCGAACGGTTGGTATTCACATCGACTTCCTGCAGGGCTACCAGATCCAGGTTTTGGGCTTTGATAACATTGGCTATGGCGGAAAGGTCTACCGTTCCGGCCGGTTTTGATGGTGGGTTTCCAATATGAATGTTGTAGGTCATGACTTTTATCACCACCCCATCAGTCGCCGGTGGTGGCGCCGGTATTTCGCCGGATTTGCCTTTACCACACGACATTATTGTAAGGAAAACACAAGTGCTTAACAGAAAAGGGATAATAAGTATTTTTTTCATATCGACTTTAATTTGAGTTTCCATACCTACCAGCCACTCGGTTGTACTAAATTTGGATTCAGGTCTTTCTGGGCCAGGGGCACCGGCCAGCGGTAGTTTTTCGGATCAGAAAACTTACGTCCGGAATTAATGATCAAATAGCCCTCTGCATCTGTAGGAATTGTAGCGATGTACACCTGGTTGTAAGAAGGAACGAGGCTTTTCTTGATGCCTTTTACATCCTCAGCGAGGAGGCTTCCTTGCTTCCAGCGCAGAATATCGAAATACCGGTGTCCCTCCAGAGCGAGCTCTATGCGGCGTTCGCGCCTGATTTCCGTACGCAGGTCCATACCCCAGGCACTTAGGTCACTAAGTTTCATATGCACCATCCCTACCCTGGTGCGCAACTTGTTGATGGTATTATCGAGGTCGGCTTGAGTAAGGGTACCCTGCTCCATGCGAGCTTCGGCGTAAGTCAATAAGATCTCGGCGTAGCGTAAAAGATGAATATCATTTGAATCGCGGTTGTAAACACCTACAGCGGTAGTTTCTACATACTTAACATTGTAATAGCCGGTTCCCGTAACTGTACCTTTCTTGTCGGCATCCCATTTGGGCAGATTATAGATGGCGCCCGGGCTGGCGTCCTGATCGCCATCGTCCTTGCCTTCCCAGGCGGTACCTGGACTTAAGACAGTCTGAATCATGCGCGGATCCCGGTTTTTAAACAGAGCGGCATAGGTAGATTCATCGTACAAAGGCGATTCGCTGATCGGCCGACCATCAGTGCACAGGTAAGCATCTACCAGTGATTTGGTAATACTGAAACGCGATACCTGATCGGGCACCCAGCTCTCGCGGCTAAGGTTGTGCTCCGATACGCCAGCCAGGTATGGGCGCGCAAGGATGGTCTCTTTATTGGCCGTATTAGTAATTTTGCCTTTGTAGGTAAACAGTTCGCGATAACTGGTGGCTGTGTTTCCGTTGGAGTATAAATTGTAGACGCCGAGATCCATGACGGCTTTGGCAGCGGCTTCGGCCACATTCCATTTCTCGAAGAACAGGGCAACTTTCGCTTTCCAGCCGAGGGCGGCGCCTCTGGTGATCCTTCCCGAATCTACAGCTGTGTAGCTGGGCGGCAGTCCCGGAGCGGCTTTATCCAATTCAGACAAAATGAAGTCGACCACTTCGGCACGCGCGTTTTGTGATGCCATCAATTCTGGATCGCCGATATTCAGCGTTTTGGTAATCAAAGGTACATCGCCAAACAACATGACTAGAAAACTGTAATAATGCGCGCGCAGAAAAGTGACCTCCGCGGCATAGCGGGCAAGTAAGTCGGCAGAGGTAGTTTGAGCCTTCTGATAATTTTGCAGAAAATGGTTGCAGCGGCGAATGCCGTAATATTGTTTAATCCATTCATTGTTGATCACCGGCAGGTTGAAGTCGAATACACCGGTAGAGATGGCCAGATAGTCTGACAAGGGTGGGTAGATGATGTTGTCGCCGCAGCGCTCCAGGTCTACATAGCTGTCCTGCAAAGTTTCACTTTTGCCTTTGAGGTAAGCATAACAACCATTTACGGCAAGCTTCAGTTGTTCTCCGGTTTCCCAGAAGCTAACATCGGTAATGGCATCGAGAGGCGGTCGGTCTAGAAAGTCCTTAGAACATCCGGTTATTAAAGAAGCCAGTGCCGGCATAACAAACATAGAGGACAGGCCATAGATGCTGGCATCCCTGAGGAATGACCGGCGGTTTTTATATAGTGGGTTTTCGTTTTTCATGACAATTATTTTAATCTTAAGCTGATACCAAAAATGATCGTTTTAACTTGCGGATAGAATCCGCCATTGCTGATCTTATCGCCTATGGTCTCCTCCGGGACAATCGTTTCAGGATCAAAAGCGCTAAAAAAATTAGTGCTGGTAAAGAGGTTGTCGGCTGATGCGAACACCCTCAAATTGTCCATGCGCCACTTTTTTAGGAGAGATGAAGGTAGCGTATAGCCCAGCTGTACATTTTTCAAACGCAGATAAGAGGCGTCCTGCAGCCAGAATTCGGCCAGCTGGCGGGTGGTGTTACGTGTATCTTTAAATAACATACGCGGGTACCAGGCATCGGTATTGTCTGGTCGCCAGTGATCTAAATGCACCTGCTGCGGGAAGGCTGCGTCAGCATAAAATGGATGGATGGCTGGTCCCGAAACATAGCCATTGGCCTTGCCCACACCTTGAAAGAAAAAGGATAGGTCGAACCGTTTATAGCCAAAATCGCCCCGAAAAGAATAGGTATAGTGCGGAAATGGGTCGCCGATTACCGTGCGGTCTTTCCCGGCAAGGATAATACCATCGCCATCCAGGTCAACGAACTTCAGGTCGCCCGGCGACACTTTCCCCGCATCAGCAGCAAAAATCGGAAAATTGGGTACATATTTTCCGGCAGCGTCTTTGGTAAAATCAGACTCCTGTGCCAGTCCGGCGGTTCTGTAACCATAGTAGGAATTGATCGGATAACCTACCATGCGGATGTTATTAGCAAGGGTTGGGGCTACACCGCCCAGATCAGTTACTTTGTTTTTTACGTCGGATAGTTGTGCGTTAAAACCGTAGCGGAAATCGCGGATGCGGTCATTCCAGCCAAGATTTAGCTCCCAGCCTTTATTTGATACAGAACCGGCATTTTGATCAGAAACAGCCACGCCTATCACGGCTGGCTGGGCTACTTTTAGCTGGATGTCGAGGGTTTCCCGCTCGTACCAGTCGCCAGTGAAGTTGAGGCGGTTGTTGAAGAAGGAAAGGTCCAGCCCGATATTAAACATACGCACCTTCTCCCATTCCAGCTGGCTATTGGCTAATACGGTCTGCGCAAAACCCTGGGTCAATATATTGCCGATTGGCATGGTACCGACTGAAATGATAGACGGGATGTATGGATAATACTCGCCATAGCCAGAAGTCTCGGCATTATATTGGTTGCCGAGCAAACCATAGGATAGCCTGATTTTACCTTCGCTTAGCCAGGATAAGGAGCTCTTGCTTTTGATAAACTCTTCCTGTGTAAAACGCCATCCGGCTGAGGCTGATGGAAAAAATCCGTAACGCTTATCGCTGGCATAACTGGAGGTTCCGTCGTACCGGAGATTGGCTTCCAATAGGTATTTCTCTGCGAAGTTATAATTAATACGTCCGAAATAACCTCTTAAGGCATATTGGACTGCATCGCCAAAAGCATTTGGATTCGCTGTACCCAGGTTAAGCACGGGAACATCATCGCTTAGAAAATTGGTCTTCTTGCCGCCCCAAAATTCGTTTCGACGCCATTCCAGCTGAGTACCGGACAGCGCTTTAATGTGGTGATCGTTGATGTTGAGCTGGTAGTCGAGCTGCGCAGAGAAGGTTTGTATTTTATTAATGTACTGTCTTTCATCCAACGTGTTGTTCGGATTGGAGGTGTACCAAACGGCACCGGTTTCCGGATACAGATAGTCGATCCTTCTCGAAAAGATATTGCGGTTCTGATTGAACATATCCAGGCCGTACTGCGCTTTGAGCTGCAGGTCTTTGTGCAGGTGCAGCGTAGCCGCGATGCTGCCGGTAAACTGTTGTGTTCTGGCCTCATCAAAGCCTCCGTCATGGGCCATGGCTACCGGATTGCTGGAACCGCCCCCGTAGCCCCAGGAACCATTGCTAAACCTGACAGGACTGAGCGGTGAAATGGTGAGGCCAGTATAAAATACGCCGCCGTTTTGGCTGGTAGCTGCCGATGACTGATTGACCGTACGATCGATATAGCCGAAATTGACATCGAGATCCAGAATATCCAGAATGCGGGCAGAACTCAGCTTCACTCTGGCGTTGTTACGAATCATACCAAACCGATCGCCGACGACCAGGCCATCCTGGTCTTGCCGACCGTACGACAGGAAGTATTTGATATCGGAAGAGCCCCCATTCAAACTAACGTTATGGTTTTGTTGGGGTGCGTTTTTCCGGTAAATTTCATTGAACCAGTTGGTATTGGCAAAGTAATTCGGATCAGAACCATTGCGAGCGGTTTCTATCTGAGCTGCTGTAAAAGAGGGCACGATGCCTGAGTTTGTCTGTGCCTGATTGAGCAATTCCATATATTCTGGTGCTCCCAGCATTTTGGGCAGGGACGTAGGTTTCTGAATACCGTAATAGCCATTGTAGCTGAGCGTGGCTTTTTGGTTCAATGTGCCCGACTTGGTGGTAATCAGGATTACGCCATTGGCGGCTCTGGTTCCATAAATGGAGGTAGATGCCGCATCTTTCAATAAAGAAACCGATTCAATATCATCGGGATTTAGGCTATTGAGGTCCTGAGGAATCCCATCTACCAATATAAATGGCTCAGAGTTATTGAGCGAGGTGAGTCCGCGGATGCGTAAAAAAGCACCTGATGCACCAGGCATACCAGACTGACCAACAGCTGTAAGTCCAGGCAACAAGCCCTGAAGCCCTGCTGATAGAGAAGTAATAGGGCGGCTTTCCAGATCTTTGGCCGAAATAGTGGCCACCGAACCTGTGAGGTTGGTTTTCTTTTGTGTACCAAAACCAATCACGACAACTTCATTCAGGCCAGTTTGGTCTTCTTTCAGAATAATGCTGACGGTCTGCCGGTTGTTAACTCTGGTTTCGTAGGTGGTAAAACCAAGATAGGTGACAACCAGGGTGGCATCATCCGCCAGACCATTTAAGGCAAACTCACCATTTGTGTTGGTTAACGTGCTCTGAGTGGTACCTTTTATCCGTACTGAGGCACCTGGAAGTGGATTACCGCTTTCGTCAGTAACTCTTCCCCGTAGATCGGTAAGTATAAAATAGCCCACTACCCGCTCTAGCAGTCCCGGTATTTTTCTGGTGATGAAAATGGTATTTTCTTTAAGTTCGTAATTTAAAGGTTGATTCGCGAAAACCATTTTCAGCGCGTCGGCAATTGGCAGATTTTCTAATGTTAGGGATACAACCTTTGATTGATTCAATAAATCACTTGCATAGAGTACATCAAATCCACTTTGCAGTTTGATCTTTTTTAGCACTTGCTCTAAGGGTGCATTTCTTTCCGACAGCGTTATTTTCTGCGCATAGCTCGATGCGCTTGCCTGTATCAGAAAGGTAGTCATGATAATTATGATCAGCCTCATAATTAATAATATTTTAGGGGGCAGCCGATAAGAAGGCGTGCCTAGGTTAAAAGGATATTGTTTCATACCTTTGTTTAGTTGGGTTTATACGTAGAACTCTTCACAGATTGTTTTTTGGTGAACTCGGCGTTTTGCCATGTAAGTGCATCAACACTTATATGGCTTTTTTTTGCCTATAAACCATCGTTTTTTAACTTCCCTGTTCTAATTGTTTTCTCATAATTTAGTTGGTTTTATATTCGTTAATAGTCATTTGCTAACAACAATTTTCTTTCCTTCAATTTTGAAATGTACCTCTTTAGTGTTTTCGAGCATGCTGAGCAGCTTAGATACATTTTCAAAACGCGACACGCTGCCCGTTAATCTAACTGACCGCACATCATCTTCATAGCTAACCTCCACATCGTACCAGCGCTCTACCTTTTTCAGAATACTGCCTATTTCTTCGCGTTCGAAACTGAACTTTCCATTTTTCCAGGCTATGCTTTCTATAGCATCTACATTTTTAACTCGCACTGCACCATCGGTCTCGACTTTTGCCTGTTGTCCCGGCAACAACAGATGGTCGTTCACGCGCACGCTACCTTCCAGCAGCGTTGTTTTGGAATATTCATCTTCATACGCGCTGACGTTAAAGTGCGTTCCGAAAACTTCTATGACCTGCTTTTTTGTGGCGACCACAAATGCCTGCTTTTTATCCTTAAATATTTCAAAATAAGCTTCTCCCGCGAGGACCACATTTCGCTGCTTCAAACCTGCGAAAGAGGCCGGAAACTCTAAAGAAGACGCCGCATTAAGCCAAACTTCACTGGAATCCGGTAATATCACCTTATACTGCCCCCCACGGGGGGTAGTGATATGCATTAAACCTTTGTTTTTATTTCTGTCAATGTCCAATTCCTCGCCATCTGAATATTTTATTGTCGACGCATTGATTATAAGAGCGGTTTTCTGTTCACTAAGTTGGATATTCCTTCCATCGGCCAATGTTAGTATAGCTGTATTGCGACCCGGAGCGATGTCTTGACGGCTTTGAGCATTCTCCTGATCTAACCCAGGCGAAGCCTGATGCGATAGGAAAAGCCAAAGTCCTGCAACCAGCAGGATTGCTGCCGCAGCCGTTGCACGGACCAACCCTGAAGACCACAATTTGATTTTTTTGCCTTGACCGGACCGTGATTGCCAGAATTTTTGCAGTGCTACAGCTTGCATGCCCACAAGTTCGGCATCCATAGCCGTCCAGTTTTGAGGCGCTTTCTGAAAACACTCACACGCTGTAATGTATATATCTAACTCCGCAGTTGTCGCTTTTCCTTCTGCTACTTTTGCCGCCAAAACAGCCAGTTCCTCGTTACTCATTATAATGCTTTATTCTAGTAAGTACCTTATGGAACGAAAGTATTTACAAGTAGCCGATTTTTTTTTAAAAAAAAGATGATTAAACAAAAAAATGCATCCAAAAATGCATGCGGCCAAGATTGCCTCGTAATTTGTCTACAGCCCGTTTAATCTGTACGGCCACAGTCACTTCAGAGATGCCCAGCCGAGCTGCGATTTCCCGGTTGCTTAGGTGTTCTTCTCTACTCATTTTAAAAATCTCTGCACATTTCTCCGGAAGTTGGTGGGTAAAGCTTGTGATGATGGCCTGTAATTCTTTCAGCTCAAGTCGCTCCTCGTTTAATGAATAATAAACAGCGTCTAATTGGCTGATCAAGTGGTTTTCTCTCACTTTGCCCCTGCGTATAAATTTAGCGGCCTGGTATTTCACAGCCGTTAGCAGATAGCCCTTAATGCTGTTCATTTGGTGCTGATTGCGATGCTCCCAAAACCAGACAAAAATATCCTGGATCATGTCGTCACACGACTCCTTGTCAGGAATAATATTATAAGCAAACCGCATCAAAACAGTATAGTAGCGATAATGCACCTCGTTG
>CBFGNP010000059.1:0-11469 GCA_965650095.1 uncultured Pedobacter sp.
TCACGTCCTTTGTCTACATATATCCTTTGGTACTTATCAGAAGGATTATCAATGGTCCACCGATCGGTTACCGTGCTGGTAAGCAAGGGGCCCGTGGTATTGAAAAAAGGCCCGATCAGGTTACCGTTCATATAGGCATCGGTACGGCCCGTGCCCTGCGCAATAACATTTAAGCCAAAATTCTTATAGGATACATTTGCTGAAAGTGAATACTGCAGTTTGGGGATTGGATTGCCGATCAGGGTCTTGTCGTCTGCATTAATCACCCCGTCACTTTTAACATCGCTAATCTTAATATCACCCGGCGCAGGATTGCTCATTACCCCCGATACATTGGGCATTCCCGGTTTTAGGACATAGGTCCTGCTGGCATGAGGAACAGAAGGATCACTACCGTTCTGCCAGGTAAAGTCTGACACCTGGTAGATACCATCCGCTTTATAGCCATAAAATGAAGAGAAAGGCTCACCTACCACACTTCGGTTAGTGGCACTATGATCTACATAAGGCAGACCGCCCAATGATGTTAATTTATTGGTGATATAACTGGCATTTACAGTAAAGCCATAGTTTATTTTTTTATTGTTTACAGGCGAATTGTAACCGATACTCATCTCGATACCCTTGTTTACCATATCGCCTATATTCTGATAAGGAAGCACGGTAACGCCTAGTGAAGGCGGAATGGTAACACGGGCTAAGATATCATAAGTCTTCTTGTTAAAGTAATCGGCGGTAATGCTCAGCCTGTTCCACAGGATCATATCAAATCCTGCATCAAACTGTTCTGTAGTTTCCCAGCGGGTGTCTTTATTGGCCAGAATGATGGTACCCCTGCCCGGTACAATTGCATTGCCAAAAGCATAATATTCCGAGCCGCTCATCTGATCGGCAAAGGCATATTGGGTAAATATGTTCTGGTTGCCCAGCTTGCCCCACGATCCCCTCAGTTTTAGATATACATCTTTTTTAATTCCTTTAAAAAACCCTTCTTCACTGATTCTCCATCCGGCAGAAACTGAAGGAAAATTGCCCCATTTTCTTCCATCGGCAAAACGCGAGGAACCATCCCTTCTCATGTTCAGTTCGAGCAGGTATTTACCGGCATAGGAATAATTGAAACGGCCGAACAAGGACGCTGTAGCGGTTTCGTTTGCTGCACTGCTCAAAAACGGAGATGTTGGGTCGCCATAATTGAATATCGGCTGGTTGGAAGATAGATTTTTCACACTGCCCATATCGTAATTATAGATCATTTCCAATCTTTCGTGGGCAGCCAGGAATTTCGCCTCATGTTTGCCCTTTTTCAAAGTATACTCCAAGCTTGCCAAAAACGTATTTAGGTTACTTTCCGAATTTCTTTTCTCCAGGCTCGACTCCCTGAGATTGATTGATGTTTCTTCGTAAGTACCGGAAGTGTAAAACCGGGGTGTAAAATTAACATAATCTGTTTTGAATTTATTGTTGCTCAGCAAAACCTTTCCGATCAAACCTTTAATCGGCTCTATCTCTACGCTTGCTCTCGAATTGAGGCTGTTCTGTTTGTTTTCTATGCCTCCCCCCAGATCCATTGCGCCCAAAAACCTTCCCGGATAACTGTATAAATTGGCATTGCCCGTAAGGGTATCGATGGATTGAACAAATGCAGTTGGTAAAGATCCTGAGATCTCGGCAAGCACGGTACTTGTAGGTGAGATAAGCTCCTTCCCTTTTTCATTATACCCCACCAAACCTAAGTTAACCCTTACTTTATTCTTAACAAAACTACCGCTTAAACTGCTGTTGAAAGAAAGCCTTTTAGATGAGGTTCCTACCAATATGCCCTGCTGATCTTTATACCCTACTGAATTGGAAAATTTATAATTCTTTTCGCCGCCCCTTAAGCTCACGTAGTGGTTCTGCATGTATGCTTTTTTATAGTACACATCATACCAGTTGGTATTGGGATAATTCGGGTCTGTCCCGCTTTTAAACAGATCAAGCTGCGTTTGGTTATATATTGGTGCCAGTGCAACATTTACCCTTGCCTCATTCAATAAAGATGCATAAGTGTAAGAATCAACTGTTTCGGGCAGCCTGGTAGCATCCACCATTGATCCGGTTACATTATATTCAACCTGCAGCCCTTTACCTGTAAAACCCTTTTTGGTTTCAATAATAATTACGCCCGCAGAAGCACGCGAACCATAAATTGCCGCAGAAGCCGCATCTTTAAGCACGGACATGGATTCTATATCATTCGGGTTCACATCATTGATATTACCTTGCACACCATTGATGATAACCAGGGGATCATTATTGTTGTCGATTGAAGAAACACCCCTGATCCTGATTTCCGAATTGTCATCACCCGGACGCCCAGAGTTTTGGACAATGGTTACACCTGAAAGCTTTCCCTGCAGGATCTGATCTGCAGAAGTTAGGGCCCTGCCTTCAACCTCCTTTACCGACAAACTACTTACCGCACCTGTAAGATTTGCTTTGGTCTGTGTTCCATAACCAATCGCCACCACCTCCTCGAGCTCGGTAATACTTTCTTTCAGGGTTACATTGATTACACTTTTACCGTTTATGCTGACCGTTTGCGGCATATAAGAAAGAAAAGAAAAAGTTAAAGTTTTTGTCGTATCCGCTACGCTCAATGTGTAATTGCCCTGAAGATTGGTAGCCGCCCCCGTGTTAGCTTTGCCTGCCTTTACAACAACACCCGGTAAAGGCTTGTTCTGCTCATCAACTACTTTTCCGGTAATGGTTCTGAGCTGTGCAAAGGTGTTAATGCTGATCAATGAAATAAAAATAATGAATAACAGTTTTCTCATGTTTTTGTATTTATATGTGGCCCTTTTTCTTCAGATTAAGTTTCAGGGGCCATTGTGCTTATAATGGGTTAGTAATTAACTGTTTGCAGCTTGAAGAATAATACGAACATCATTGGTAGGAAAATTTACAGTAAATCAGTCCCAAACTTGTCGTATAAGCGGCCGAATAATATCCCGGCACCAAATTTTTCACCTTGATTATACTGGACGATTTTTCTGCCTCAGTTTTCAGATTACCGCTGTACACAACATTTCTTGTAATTAAGTTAACAATTCTGAGCGGTCCCTGAAGCTTGGTTTTGGATGTAACAACTAGCAGTAGATCATCACTGCCATTGGAACAGAAAACCCTTAAAACAGCAGACTTTTCCTGTGGTGTTTTTATAGTGGATCTGAGCATACTAAAAGTTTGTGCCGTAGTGGTGTCGGGAGCCAGGGCTATTCCCCTAAAGATTGTATTCGTAGGTGCCGAAGCCAGCAAAACCACTTGAGGTGCGGCAAAATTCACATTATAGCCCGTGGTATCTGTAATGGAAACGATCTCGCCTCCTGTTGTTAAACCACTGTTTTTACGGGTGGCATACAAAACAACTTCAGCCCCATTCTGCTTGCCAGTCAGGCCCCTGTATAGATCAGTCGCCGTTCCAATTTTTCCATTCAGCACCCAGGTTTCTCCAACAAGCGAATATTTAGATAAAGCATTTGTGCCATCGTCTGCCACATACATTACATCCACTCCTGGCACCGAGCTGCTCAGGTCTGCCATGTAAATACCATAAGGACTTCCACTTGTTGTTGCAATCCCAGGTAAATTGGTCATAGTCTGTCCTGCAGTTACCGGCATGCCTGTTCCTATTTGCGCAATCCGCAGGTTCGTTGCTGTTGTAGAAGCATACAGCTGGTCATTAAATATATTAAGGCAACGTGCTGTAGGTGTTGTAATTGCTATTGAGGTTGCCGAGCCCAAGGTAGTATATCTTATCCCATTATTCCCGCCAGTTGTCCAGATATCGGTTCCGTTACTGGTTACAGCAGACCGGATGGTCACGCCGCTGAAAGTATTCAGGCCTGTTGATGTATTTACAATGCCGTCTGCATCAACAATGCCAATAGTCCGTTTAACTGTTGCGCTCGCGGAAATACTCACCCCAGCTAGTCCGCGTGCGGCATCGTATCCAGCTAGTGCAAGAAATTTCCCATCTGGAGAGCTGGTTAGATTACCCTCTGTTTTGTCGGCAGCAGATACAGATAATGTCAAACGCTTATTTGTTCCTGTTGCTGCTACAGGCATGGGGATACTTCTCACCAAACCCCCGCTACTCGTATATTCGTCAAGGAAAACGCTAGTTGCATTACCGGAGGTTAATGCAGTCAGTCCGTCACCAATTCTTAGCACAACAAGGTTGCCTGGGGTAAAAGGCTCGCCGCTTCCTGATGGTACAACATGCTGTACATTACTATCGGCACCTATTCCAACGGGGATAAAGGAAGTGTCGCTCGTAAGCAGGAATTTATCACATCGTGCAAAATTCTGTGAACTGTCAAAAAGTTTAAGTGTAGTTGTGCCCTGAGGTAAGTAATACGTACCTGCACTTTGCCATGCATAACCATTGGCACCATGGTTGCCAAACTCGCCCGGCACCCGCTGTCCGTTCAAGATTACTTTAAATTTTCTTGTGCCCTGCCCTACCGTAAAGTCTCTGGATCTTACCCAGAGTTTGTAATTACCAGCACTATCGATTTTAATTCCGGTAATGGCGGTAAGCTCAGTGCTGTCTCTGGTGGCATCCCGCTGGGTATAGCCCTTCAGCACCACCATATTCTCATCAAGCTCTTTAGTCCAGTTTTGTTTATTTTTGAAATCTTCGGCTTCAATCCAAAGGTCATTGGCTGCCGAATGAAGCGGCAGCTTTAGGGAGTCGAGATGCGCAATAAATGCGACTTTACGCAGGTTATAGTTTGCTGGTGATATTTCATAACATTTTAAATAATCAAAGAAAACTGCTCCAGAATCTGTTGCATTAGGCTTATTGGCAATACAGGTAAGCCATAAATACAGGTCGTGACTGGGAAGTTTCCTGGTATCTACCGTTTTAACCAGTTGCCCGTTGTAAAAATAATTAAGGTAATCTGGCGTATATTCAAAACCAAATACGTTATAGGAGCTGCTTAAGTTTTCTGCTACAGTTTTGTAATCTCTATTGGCATTGCCGGTAAACGGCGACCACTGAATGGCACCATAGGTATAATAGTTATTGGCATAATCGGCATAGTGTTCAAAACAGTCGATCTCCAGCTTATCCATATTATCGTAGGCAGGGTTCAGATCATCAAAACCACTTTTCCATGAAGACCAAAAAGCTTCGTGCCAGCCATAACCACCATCAATTTTAACGCTCACTTCATAGTAGCCGTACCGTCTTGGTGTTTTGGTAATTATTCCTCCGGCAGTATAAGCTTTGCCCCCATAAGTTTCCTTTTTTAAATTGATGCGTATCTTTCCGTTTTCTAAAACAACATTTTCTGGCTTTAAATAACTGGTTCCGGCAACACCGGTACGGTATTTCCAAAGTGTAGTATCAAGCGAAGCCGTGTTAAATTCATCAGACCACGCAAGTGAGTATCCGGTGGGTGCCTGGGCATTGACGGAAAATGCGGAGAGCAGACTAAAAGCCAGAATTAAACAGAAAATAATGTTTTTGTAAGCCCTTATCGCAATTTTACTATAAATTTCATAAAAGGGCCAATGGTCCCCAAGAGGTAATAGTAAAGCTCTTTTCATAAAGTTTATTATTTGGTCAGCTAAATTTGTCCATTAAAAATTACAAAACCACAAATTTTAGATGATTTTTATCCTCGGGAAGGTTCCCAACTATTGGGAACATTCCCAAGAATATCCCCTCATCATGATGCCAATCTGGCCGCAGATTATATTTTCACAAATAGTGGCTCTCAATTTTAATGCAAAATGGCCGCCATAGCCGAGTAAGTACCAACAACTCCTCCCAACTGCTTTTTAGATTCGGCTTTTTCCAAAATAGTCCACTCTGGACGCAGTGTTAGACCAAAACCAGATGTTCTTGGTAACCCAAGTTACGAAATCTTAAAAAATGCGATATAAGCAGCTCAGTTTGACTGATGGACTAATACACATACCTTGATCATGAAAGCTCCTACAGGCTCCAATCCCGCGTAAACTCGAAGAATTTTTCTCTAAAGATTTGGTAAAAAAAAGCGGTTAAGACAATCTAAACGGCCACTTGCTCCATAATTAAGCATCAGTTTGAAACGGAATGCGGCCATTTTCTCAGAAATACCCGCCAGATTATATTTTTGAGAGCGTAAAATAAACTGTTTCAAAAGTTAAAGATATTCGATAAGTATTTGTCACCTTCGGGAGTACGGCCCCAAACAAACACAAACAACGAAAGAATGGACTGATTTTCTGGTCAGATATTACCAGTATCAAATTACTTATATTCATTACTCCACTTCGTGAAAGTAACTGTTGTCAATCTTAAATCTGATTCACCATTATTGTATTAAAGACTCTGATAATTCAGAAAACAGCCATGCAATGCACGGCTGTCTGGTTCTTCAGGGCTTGATTATATTTTAATTTATTTATTTTATAATAACCTTTACAATATCTTTAATTGCCGGAAGTGTTGTAAAGGCATTGGGATTTGGCACTGTTGCAATAGGTATGCTTTCAGCAAGAGGTGTTCCGGCGAGATTAAACTGTGTAATTCCAGCGCCAGGGAATTGATCAAGAGCAGTACCGTTGTTGTATAAACCGATATTCGCAGAGGCATCCCCTTTTATTAAAGGGTCTATCCCGTCTGCGCCAGTTGCAAAAAACCAGTCGTTTGAAAATCCGTACATGGTCGCAATGGCTAAACGATCACCCTTTGAAACAGATATCTCCTGTGAAACGGTGGTTCCCGGCTGGTCGCCAATTGTTGGAAGCAAGACCCTGGTAGTGGGTGCTTCAAGTACATACACCGCTTTAATACCTGCTTTGCCTTTTAGGAAAGCAGCCAATATAGATGCATCACCCTTTTGTGCGAGTTCTTTCAGTCCTTCATTCCTGTCTTTCTCCCCGACTTTATACAAAGGATTGTCTATACCATTATATATTACGACCAGAACAGGTGAAAGAGGTGTAAAAATCCCTGTAATACTACTTATATAAGTACTCAACTGTGCATTATCTCCTGCTTCAGCAATAGAAGTTAACCCATTGGCAGTAGGTTTGTCTTTCATAAATAGAGGAGATTGGTTCAGCAGGTTTCCACCTACAATATATGAAACAGCCCAAACTCCGGGGCTTAATGGGGTTTCATTTGGCGTGCCGCCAGAGGTATTCTGAAGGGTTAGCGTAAATCTGGAATTCCCATCGTATTTAAGCGTGGCCTTTACCAGTTTTGAGGCAGGTAGGTAAGCGTTTCCTTGGGCATCGCTGCCAATCACTTCGGTAATGTTTTTGTTATCAGGTGTTCCCGGGCGGGTTACTGTCGCACCAGGTTTTTGATTTATCCGTGTACCGTTGTCCCATAACTTTATTAGGGCAGATACGTCCCCTTCAATTGGCTTACCTTCGGTATCATAAACCTGAATACCGGGATTATCTGGTGCAAAAAACAAGTCATTAGATGCACCGTACATTGTTGCAAATGTAAGTGCTTCGCCTTTAGCCGCGGAAAATTGGATAGTGGTAGATTGTCCGGGTAATATAAGTGGGGTTCCGTTTCCCTGAAAAGTTCCGGACTCAACAAGTGGTTTTGATTGCAGAACATTCTGAACGGTGACAGTAGCTTTCTCACTTGAATTTGCCGGTGTATCCGTACTGTCTTTCTTGCACGCTACGAATGTAAGAGACAAAAGCAATGCTCCGCCCCAACTGGTAATTGTTATTCTTTTCATATGTAAAGTGTTTTTTTTGCTTGGTCGGGTCAAACTAGAAATCCTTACATTATTTTTCAAAAAAAAACAGCTACCAAAACAAAAAAAGAGAATCGTAATAATGGAAAACTTTTTTGTAAGGACTTACCGGAAACTGCGACTAAATCCGTAAAAACATTATGAAAAAAAATAGAAACACCAAGGCAGCGTTGAAAAGTTCGTTGTTTGCATTAACTCTTGTTAGTTTTTCAGCACTAAGTATTAATGCTGCCGCAACGGCTCAAACCACTTCAGTCACACCCGCGCGGCATATCTCGGTATCACGGGATACAGTGAAGATGACATCGGGTGTCCCGCTGAAAGCCCAAGATGTAAGTCCTTTGCTAGCAGGCGAGCAAATCCCCGTTTTGCAACTGCGCAAATCATCGGGAGAAAAATTTGATTTAAATAAGTCGGTATCGGAAACCCCGACGATTCTTGTTTTTTACCGTGGAGGCTGGTGTCCTTATTGCTCCAAACAGCTTTCGGGATTACAAGAGATTGAAAAAGATCTAACCAAAATGGGTTATCAAATTGTCGCCATCAGTACCGACAGTCCAGAGAATCTTAATAAAACAATGGATAAGGAAAAGCTTTCTTACACCCTTTTATCGGACGCAGATTTAAATGCTGCCAAGCGCTTTGGTATCGCCTTTAAAAGTCCAAAAAGTTACGATAAATTTCTACCGGAAACCTCAGGAGGAAAAAATACTGACAAGCTTCTGCCAGTGCCATCCGTCTTTATCTTAAACAAAAAAGGAAACATCCTTTTCGAATATATCAATCCTAACATGACGCAAAGATTAAGTGCACCCTTATTAAAGGCCGCTGCCGCCGCACTCCGTCAAGAGATCTAACACAATCATTGGATAAAAATTAAATGAAAAAACTTCTCATTATATTGGCCCTGATGTGGGTTTCCATTTCAGCGAAATCACAAATTGAAAGTCCTGTTCACTGGAGCTTTTCTTCCGAAAAAATCAATGATCAGGAAGCCTTTCTTGTGTTAAAAGCAAACATTGACCCCGGCTGGCATGTCTATTCCCAATTTATTAAAGAGGGCGGGCCTGTTCCTACTTCCTTTAAATTCGATCCGTCGCCAGCTTTTCAATTAGCGGGCGAAGTACTGGAATCGCCAAAAGCGCTTTCCGGCTTTGACAAAAATTTCGATATGAAAATCTCCTGGCATGAAAAGCAGGTGATATTCAAGCAGCGAATTAAGCTTAAGCAGGCAACCACGATAACAGGGTCATTGGAGTTTATGGTGTGTAATGACCATAAATGCCTGCCACCAACCGACGAACAGTTTAGTATTTCAGTGGACGGTTCAGGATCTGTAGCTCCACAGGCGGCAAATACAGGAAAGCATAAACAAAGCGGCAGTAAAAATGCCGCGGTTCAGTCAAAGGTAGAGCAACCCACAACAGATGGCATGCCTGGCGAAAGCACTTCTTCATACTTTGGAATCCTGATTGCAGGTTTTTTCGGCGGTCTGGCCGCTTTCTTTATGCCTTGTATTTATCCGATGATACCGCTAACAATTTCCTTTTTTACCAAACAGGAAGTATCAAGGCGCAAAGGAATACAAAAGGCTTTTCTATACGGTACTTTCATCATTACCATTTATGTGGGTTTAGGATTGCTGATCACATTTTTTTTCGGGTCGTCCGCGTTAAACGAAGCGGCGAGCAGCGCTACGTTCAATCTTATTTTTTTTGCTGTTCTAATCATTTTTGCGCTTTCCTTTTTAGGGGCCTTCGAAATTACCCTTCCTTCTGTACTGGTTAACAAGATGGATGAAAAGTCCAACAAAGGCGGTATGGTGGGGTTGTTTTTTATGGCCTTTACCCTCGCACTGGTGTCTTTCTCCTGTACAGGGCCAATTATCGGTACTTTGCTAGTCGATGCCGTATCTAAAGGAACGTATTACGGGCCGGCAATGGGTATGCTTGGATTCTCTTTAGCATTAGCAATTCCCTTTACTTTGTTTGCTATTTTCCCTTCATGGTTAAAAGAGCTTCCTAAATCCGGCGGGTGGTTGAATTCTGTTAAAGTGTCTCTGGGTTTTCTTGAATTTGCGCTGGCTTTTAAGTATCTGTCAAATGTTGATCTGGCTTATCACTGGGGGATTTTGAATAGGGATGTTTTTTTAATTATATGGATAACCATATTTGCCTTCCTAGGCTTTTACCTTGTAGGAAAAATCAGGCTTTCTCATGATTCGGAAACAAAAACCCTTACACTGCCACGCCTATTTGTTAGCATGCTGGTTTTTGGTTTTACGTTTTACATGATACCAGGAGTTTTCGGAGCCTCGCTGAAGTCGATCAGCGCATGGTTGCCGCCTATCACTTCACAAGAATTTGATTTAACAAGGTCTACAATCCCAGAGAAGTCAGAAACAACAACCAAAAAGAAATATGCATCTCTTTTCCATACCCCATACGGCTTGGATGCTTTTTATGATTACGAGGAAGCGATTATGCAATCAAAAAAACTAAATAAACCAATCCTGTTGGATTTCACCGGGTGGAGCTGTACCAACTGCCGTAAAATGGAAGCTAGTGTATGGTCTGATCCAAAGGTCCTCGAACGCTTAAAGCAGGATTATATCCTTGTATCTCTCTATGTAGATGACAAAAGCGAACTTGCAGAAAATGAAAAATATCTTTCCAAATTCAACGGAAAGAAAATAAAGACGATAGGACAGAAATGGGGTGATTACCAGGCTGCTACCTTTGGTACTAATTCACAACCATACTATGTTATCATTAACGGTTCGGGGAAACAGTTGACCGCCCCGCAGGCCTTCGACCTTGATATTTCAAAATATGTAACATTTTTAGACAAGGGAGTGGCCGCATTTAAAAACATGTAATAATTAAAAATCCAATCAAATGAAAAATTTAAAACATCCATTACTTTTATTTACAATCCTTTTATCCCTGAGTTCATTCTCGCCAGTTGATAAAACATACGATTCAACAATAGAAAGATTACCGATAAAATTTATCGAAAATGCCTATTCAACCGCATTAAAAAAAGCAAAAGCCGAACATAAATACATTTTTGTCGATGCTTATACAAGCTGGTGCGGTCCATGCAAGCAGTTAAAAAAAACAACATTTAAAGACAGAGAGACGGCTGATTATTTCAATCAAAACTTTGTTAATCTTGCTGTTGATATGGAAAAAGGGGAAGGATCTAATTTAGCTGCAAAATGGGAAGTACAAGAATATCCTACACTTTTGATTCTTGACTATGATGGAAAAGTACTGCATCGTTCAATAGGTTACCTGGATGCCAAACAACTGATTGCTTTCGGTAAAAAGGCTTTAAAAAAAATGTAGCTTAAGCATTTGCAGGGACAAAATTCTACGTTTTTTGATGTCCCTAGAAGTATCCGCTGTGAAATTGGATCAATACAGGTCAGAATTGATCTACCAGAAAATTCAATAGACTTAAAGCACCGCTTAATTATGTGAAATGGCCGAGTGACTTTTTAAATAATCCTGACGTTTATGTTGTCAACTCCCGGAGTTATACAACAAGGATTGTCTTTTTCTTTTATATCAAGCTCACCCGGTCAATTCCTTGTAAAAAATATAGCCCTACCTGCAACATCTTTTTGGACAGCAGGTGAAGCTGCGGATGCCGGTCATAGATAGGCTAAACATATTAATTTGGACAAACATGGAATTAAAAG
>CBFGNP010000060.1:0-11416 GCA_965650095.1 uncultured Pedobacter sp.
GGTTTTTGCAATATTAAAACTGTTAAAGCACAATCTACCAAATATGATTTCCCACCTCAAACAAATTATCGCTACCAGTATGTGAAAGGTTTACGCATGTTTTATAGAGAAGCGGGAGACAAAAACAGACCGACGATTGTTCTGCTACATGGATTTCCATCATCTTCTCATACCTATAGAAATCTTATTCCAATGTTGGCAACTCAGTACCACGTTATAGCGCCCGACAACATAGGGTCAGGATTTAGTGACAGGCTTAATCCCAATAATGTGAAGTATACATTTGATACATTGGCCAACTTTACGAACACACTACTTGACAGCATTGGAGTTAAAGACTATGTAATGTATATGCAAGATTTTGGTGCTCCTGTAGGATACAGAATGTATGCTATGAAGCCTAAGCGTATTACTCATCTTATCGTTCAAAATGCAAATGCTTATTTAGAGGGACTCACGGCTGATAGACAATTGTTCTTCAAATCCGCACATGATGATTCCTCGAAATCTAAAATTGATTTTTTGTTTGGTTTGATGTCAAAAGAAGCCATTATCAACAAGCAATATTTATTTGATATTGACTCCTCAAGGTATGATATACAATCACCCGATGCATGGGTTCATGATTTATACTTTTTGCAGTCGGATGCTGATAAAAAAATTCAAGTGCAATTATTTCAGGACTATTACAATAATTTGCTGAGTTATCCCTATTGGCAAGAGCTGCTAAGAAATAATCAACCAAAAACTTTAATTGCATGGGGTGAAAAGGATATGAAATTTATTTCAGAAGGGGCCAAAGCATATTTAAGAGATCTTCCAAATGCCGAATTACACTTACTGGATGCAGGACATTTTGCTGTTGAAGAAAAAGGAAGAGAGGTTGCCATACTTATCCTGAACTTCTTGAAGAACAACTAAGTAGAGACCAGCATCAATCGGGTAAACGGCTCGATGAAAAACCTCACAGAGCGCCACTCGAGAGTTTAGCACCCACTAAAATTTTCCGATTGCAAAGCGGCGTCAATTCCTTACAAAAAAATACAAAATACTTTGTAAGGATTGACGGGCTGTTACGACTAAGGGGTCAAAAAGAATGCGACAGAAATGTGGGATGAGATGACCAAACAGAACCTTATATTTAGATATGTTACAAAAAGATCCTGAGTTTGATACTATTGACAAAAATGCCATCGACCCGCACAGTTGGGTAAACAAGTATGCCGACTATCTTTTCTCTTATGCGGTCTTCCGCATCAATGATCAGGAGCAGGCGCAGGACCTGGTGCAGGAAACTTTCCTTGCAGCACTGGAACGCCGGGAAAAGTTTGAAGGCAGGAGTTCTGAGAAAACCTGGCTAACGGCTATCTTAAAAAATAAAATCGTTGACGTTTACCGCTCCAGGTCATCGGGACTCAGTAAAGAGATCATTCAAGCGGATATAGAAAGATCGGACGAGGATTTTTTTGACCAGAACGATGGCCATTGGAATGATCAGCACAGACCGGCTAAGCTCGGCATAGAAACCTCCGATGCGCTGGAAAATAAAGAGTTTGAAAGAATATTGAAGGCTTGCATGGATAAGCTGCCTGCGCTCTGGCTATCAGTTTTCTCTATGAAGCATATAGATGAAGAGACCACCGAGCTGATCTGCAGTGAACTCAAGATCAGCTCATCAAATTTTTGGGTCATTATTCACAGGGCTAAAGTAAACCTAAGGTCATGCCTCCAAAAAAACTGGATTTAAGCACGAACAGATGAAAGAACTAACAGAAACAGAAATAAAAAAGATTGCATACAACTGCCGTAAGGCGACCTATTTGATAGAGAAGCAGCAAATAGGCAAAATTACGTTAAGGGAGAAACTGGAACTAAAAATCCACCTGACCGGATGTGCAATTTGTGTCACTTTCATGCGGCAGAGCGCGGTGATCAACCAAATGGCCAGGAAGCTGGTGAATGCGGATTCCAATACGCTGAAGCTGGACGAAAAATTTAAAGAGCGGATGCAAAAACGCATCAATAGCCGCCTGAACAAAAATTGATCAGCAAAATAAAGATTGGCTATGGAATTTTCCCTGCGCAATAGAATACATCCATTATTTGTATTCCTGTTGATAACCATCTTGTCGTTAGTCATTTTACTGTGCTTGGCCGAATCCATTTTCATTTTTTTCATTTTGTCTTTTTCCATCTTGCCCTTTTCCTGGAACGGAGATGCCAGAACGCTAAGGGAAAGGCAGGAAACGATTAAGGCTGAAAACGGTGTTTTAAACAGAAATATATGGGACTTGAAACGCCCAATGGCCAATACTATGTGGGGCTGGAAATGGAGAGCGCCATTCACCCTCAGCCAATACTGGCTTATGAAAAACGGAAAGCCTTTATTAGTCGAGCACGGCGCCCCTTTAAGGCTAATCATACCAGTAAAATATGGAATTAAGAATTTAAAAAGGATTGGAAATAGCCTGTTTAGCAATAAATTTTAAATCTTTTATTTCTAAAACATTTTTGTGATATCCAAGTGTCAGCGTTCGAATTAAAGCACTTACAATTTTATCATATGTTAAGGTTTGATTAGGAAAAACAAAAGGATAAATAAGCTTAAGTCCTTTATAAATCCACCTTACATTTTTTTGTGTTTTCAAAGGAGTAATAAACCCTGGACGAAAGCTGTAAGCCACTTTAAAATGTAGCTTATTTAATGCGTTCTCTGTTTTGCCTTTAATCCTTGCCCACATTATTTTTCCATTTTCCGAACTATCTGCATATACTCCAGATAAGTAAAAGAAAACCATATCTGGATTGAAACCAGCAAGTTGCTTTGCAAACATTATAGTAGTATAAAAAGTGATTTGGTTGTATTTATCCTCGTTCATACCAAAGGAACTAATGCCCGCGCAAAAGAAACAGCCATCATAGCCAGTTAGTTGGTTTTTCTGGGCGGCCATATCTGTAAAATCTTTTACGATCAGTTCAGAGAGTTTGGGATGTTTTAATGAAGAAGCTCTTCTATTTACCATCAATACTGCGGTAATATCGGGATGATCAAGAGAGGCCAGCAAAATTCCTTCCCCGATCATCCCTGTAGCTCCTGTAATTATTATTTTCATTATTCCATTACATATCAGCGTTCAATCATTTTCCAAAACATAGCGAATGTATCTAGAATGATGCTGTGCTGTTCTTTTTTAGTGAATTTGTTTGATGAAAGGTATTGATTTACACCAAACACCTGATTACTGATCAAGGCATACAATAAGTTTACATCAATATCGGCGATCTTTTGCTCCTCTACAGCCGAACTGAAAAGCTGTAATACGGGGGTTATCTGCGCTGAAATTTTATCAGCTCCGACTTTTTTCAGATAGGGGGAATTGGAGAACTGCGCCAGAAACAAAAACTCACTGGGATTACGGAGCGACCATTTAAGCGACTCTTCATAATAGCTCTGGATAATCGCTTTTGTTGATTTAACTTCCGCCAATGCAGCATTTATGCTTTCTGCCGCATGCCCCTTCAATTTTAAGTAAAGTGAAACGATCAAGTCATCTTTAGTCGGGAAAAAATAGAACAAAGTCCCTGTTGCTATCCCTGCCTCTTTTGCAATTTTACTTGTCGGTGTATCATTAAATCCTTGTGAAACAAACAATTCTAACGCTGTTTCAAGTAACTTTTCCCTTTTATCCATAGGTTCCTGGCGATTACTTTATATCATCCATCCGGCCACAGAACAATTCATTAACCATAATGGTATCCAAATATTCATAAAGCCCGCTAATTAAGCCGTCTTTAAAGGTAAGAAGCAACATCACATTGTTTACGTAAATACGGCCATCCTTTCGCGTTCCCCGAATATGAACATAAAGCGCTGCACGCTCTTCGTCTGCTGTAACAGACCGAAGCGTCATTTTCATTCCCGCCGGGAATCGTTCTGCTACGATGCCCCATAATTTTGTCTGGTTTTCTAGTGATTGATAACCTCCATACGGCCAGGATCCCTCTCCGCTCCACCAATAAACATAATCAGGCGTTTTTAATTCGGACATTTCATCGAAGTTACCAGCAACCATTGCATTGAAATACTTTTCTGCGATTTCTTTTGTTTTCATATTTTATCATTGACTGACTGTTTAGTCAGTCAATGTAAATGTACAATAATTTATTTATCTACAAAATCTGTAAAAGACAATAATTAATTAGTCTTCTGACAACCCAGTTAAAGGTCTGGAGTTGCTGCTCTTGCGGAACCGCTTGGTCAAGACCTTTAAAACTTCCCATTATAACTTCGCGTTAAGAATTGGCCGACTTTACGTATCGCGTGTTCCGTCTGATCATATCTATGCCTTCTCGGTAGGACATATAACTCAGTCCGCGCTCCCTGCGGTTTTGTTTACTTACCTGGTATAAGATACTCCAATGACGGATGATCTCTTTCCAGGCAAAAAATATCGAATGTTTAGGATCGTAAATATGAGCCGGCTCGCTGGCAGCACCATTTACCTCCATGATCTTGAATTGACCGGCACAGAGTTCCGGCCAGGTATGGTACTTCACATCTAAGCGACCGTAATAAAAGCCTGGGATCTGTGTGCAAACCGCGTGGACACTTTGTACCAGCTCGTCGGTCAGATGATCGCTAAGGTCAATAAATTTTGCGCCGCGGCTATGATTGCCATAAGGTGCCAGCAGGGCAATTTCGCCTGCGGGAATGATACGTTGTAGTGCCTGGTAATCGTATTTGGCTAATGCTGGCAGTTGCAGCAGATATCTCGGCTCTTTGGCCAACAGCTCCTGTAAAGTGGAGCATCCGTCGCCGGTTACACTCATCAGTTCCTTTCCAACGATACCAGTGATGCTTACAATATCACTGCCCGGCATTCTGTAATAAAATATCCCGGCTTCTTTAGGATAATCAATATATTCCTGCAGTAAAAAATCTACCTTACTGTTAGCTGCATAAGTCTGGAGGTCTTCCTGAGATTTTAACAATTTCACCTGCAAACCACGTTGGCCGATATCAGGCTTGGCAATCAGTGGCAAAGCAACGTTGATGTTTGCCACCGGTGTACCAGCTTTAATCAGAATCGTCTTTGGACAATATTGCGGAATATGGGTGTAAATTTGATACTTGCTATCCATGGCGAACCCGCCATTTTTCATGCCAGGGTTAGCCGTATTAAAGAAAAAAATGGCACGTGACTTAATACTGAGCCAAAACCAATAGAACATTACAGGCGTATAGACAACATAATAAGGCCAATACTCCCAATTAAAAAGCTTTATCAAAAAAATGCGCAGATTCAACCATGAAATTTCCTTCCTAACTATATCCAACTGCTTTGCCTGTGTTGTGTTGGTTTTAAGATCCTCATATGTCATATCCACTTGGG
Organism: uncultured Pedobacter sp.; assembly: GCA_965650095.1. Taxonomy (GTDB): domain Bacteria; phylum Bacteroidota; class Bacteroidia; order Sphingobacteriales; family Sphingobacteriaceae; genus Pedobacter. The sequence goes on from CBFGNP010000060.1 coordinate 5,394, forward strand.
TATAACTTACCTGGATATGTGTGATGCTTACGGTGCTAACAGGGCCCGTTAAGCATTCCGACCGATGAAAATCAATTACAGCTGCACGGTCCTTCTTATTCGCCGATTTAAAACGGCTGAATTTTTCCCTTTGGTTTATTTCATCGTAAAGCGTTGCAGAGCTCCATATTTGCGGCTGTTGCGGATCAAGCTGAACCGAGTATTTATATGCTCCATCCCAGCGGCATTCACAAACCATCCCTTTTGTGCAAAGCACCAGGGTAAAAGGCTCAATATCGTGCAGATCAACGCTTTCAAAATACCGTTCCGGGTGAGTGTTTGCAATGACTTCCAGCAGTAGTAAGCCGCGGCTTTTCTTATAAAACGGCTTTTGGATGTGTTTGGCAAAAGCGCCGTTCAATAGTACCGCCACGTCGCCATTTGTCTTAGCAGCGATCCAGCTACCGCTTTTATCGGGGTCTTTGGGATAAAGCAAGTTGCCATAAGTAGCCGGCGAAATCGCCGTACCGCGATTTTGATGCTCATCCCGGTTTGAAGTCAGATAAAAGCCTTCCTTGGCCGGTATATAAGTTACGGTGCACATCCCTGCCTGTATTTAAGCGTGGATGCCGCGATGCCAAATCCGGCCGGTATCTCTATTGCTGAGATGGCACCAATGCCTATTCTGATCAGTGCCATATGATGTACGGTATGCTCCAGGTTGTAGATAAGTTCCCGGTAGTAATTGGTTTGTATTCGGATTGATTGAGATTCCTCAGCATCATAGTTTACCACCAGCACGAGTTTCCGGTCGGGTTTCCCTAAACTACAGATAATTTCCCGTAGACATTGCTGCGCTACCTCTTTATCGTTTTCTACGGCGTGGTTTCTTTCGCGGCGGTCATAATCAACCTCCCCGATCGCATAACCCTTATTGAGTTCCAAATAAAACTCCAGTATATGACGGCCATGCTGACCTATGGTTGATCCGGATAAGATGGTCAGCGGATGTGTAAATTCGGTATTGGTCAGCCCGCCGATAATACCGTGTAGCTGTTCTAGCAAATTGGTTATAGGTTCTTTAAGCGGCATAGGATCAGCGATTGGTAAATGGTAGATAGTTGAACAATTGTTTTTTTAAGAGCGGCACTAATGCCATGCAGCTGATTAACGTCACTAAAGCCAAAATGAAAAGTTTACCACCATCGTTCTGTACATTGATGCCTAATTGTGTCAGGTGAAAAAAGATAGCCCCCACAATAATGCCTATGCCTAGCAGCGCGCCTAAAATAGTGGTACGGGGAAACAGGATCAATAGGGAGGCGATCAGTTCTAGGCAGCCGATGCCGATGCGTCCATATGGCTCCATCCCTAATTTGGTAAAGATATACACAGATTCCGGCGCGGCTGTAAACTTGAAGAAAAGGGTTTGCAGCATAATGCCGGCTGCTATCAGGCGGAGGCCCCAGGTTAGCATATCAAGGTTTTTTGTCGTCACGATATTGAGATTTTAGTGTAAAAAGATATGTTTTTATGTTTATTCTCTAATTTTGAGTGAACCTGGCCCAACTTATATCAGCTTTGGTTTTCAGCCTGCTCTCGTCTTTATCCCAGGATTTTTTGGTATTGTTAAGGAATTTGTTGTAAAAGAGGTAAAGCTTGCCACTTACGAGCTTAAAAGTCTCCGGGTCAACAGCTACTTTGGTGCCGCTGGCTCCCATGGCATAGGCACACCAACCACCATATTGCGGTAAATATTTAGCGGTGTTGGCCTTAAACAGACTGCGGTGCTGGTTGCTGACAAAACGATAAGTCACGCCATCATGCACCAACGTAATTTCTTTTTTCCCTTCGACCGCTTTTTGCATCGTAAAATACGCTACCGGGTCGTAACCTGCCAACGCAAGGCCCTTATCATCCAGGTTAAGTTGTTTTTTTTGAGCCCGTGCTGAGTTCAGGATCAAGGCTGTAAATACGATAAGCAATAGGTATTTATACATAGTCTTCCGAGTGTTTACCAGCTTTGTCGCAGCTGGGGGCAAAACCTTACAATATTTTTTTTTGTAAGGAAATCAGCAGGTTGCCGACAAACCAGCAAACCACAATCAATTAGCTCATGAAAAAAATCATTTATTTCAGCACCATCATCGCACTTATGGCCAGCTGCAAAAAAGAAAGCACTCCGACCGCAGTGCTCAATGAAAGGGTGGACATGATGATGTCCAAGCCTGAAACCGACAGTAGCGGATTTATTAACGGCCCATATGGTTCAGTAAGCGGCACAGCCCGTATATATATAACCAACGGCAAATATCAACTGGCACTGGAAAATTTTAGCAGCAGCAATGGACCCGACCTTAAAGTGTATATCAGTAAGGAGCAGCGGCCGGTCAATTTTGTGAATTTGGGTTCGCTAAAATCTACAAAAGGGAATCAACTATATGATATCCCGGATAATGTCAAAGTTCAGGATTATGCTTATGCACTGATCTATTGCCAGCAATACAGTCACTTATTCGGTTACACTCAATTTACCTATTAATATGAAAAATATATATTTCTCTTGTATAGCCCTGCTTTGCACAACTTATACTTTTGGTCAGGGCTGCAGCGACGCAGGTTTCTGTAGCCTTGGCGTGCTCAAAAACAATGTGGCTGATTCAGCCAGGCACACCTTAAGTTTCGGCCTGAATTACGGCATCGGCTACGAGCAGACCAACATTACTAATGCTTATATAGAGTATGGAAGTAAACTGAGTGAACGTTTGTCCTTCCGAACTAAACTGACTGCCAATTATGCGACGGGGTTTTTAGGCAGCGCCTTTGACATAGGCGATATTTATGGTACGCTTAATTACGCCCTGAGAACTAAATCAGCCAGTACGATTAATATAATTGGCGGCGTAAAGGTGCCACTTACTGCCGGCAAACATAAAAACAAAGATGGCAAGCCCTTACCGCTGGATTACCAAGCCAGTATCGGTACCTATGATGCCATAGGTGGTATTAATTACATCGTCAACCAAAGCTGGGAGTTTGATGCCGGGATACAGGTACCGGTTATACAGGTGAATAAAAACACCTTCTTTCCCGACGAACACAACGATTTCCGCGCAAACGAATTCGCACCTACAAATAACTTTAAACGAAAAAGTGATGTCCTGGGCCGCATTGGTTACTATATTCAACTGCCGGCATCAGCTATTGTCTTAAAGCCAAGCTTGCTAGGTATTTATCACTTAGGCAGAGATACCTACGAAGACCGTTTTGGACAGCGCAACATCATCGAAGGCTCAGACGGTTTTACGCTGAACGGCAGCATCGTGGGCACTAAAAGATTTAAAAACGGCAATAGCCTGGAACTGCTTCTTGCAACTCCTTTCATCGTGAGTAAAGTGAGACCTGACGGACTTACCCGCAAAGGTGTCATAAACGTCCAGTACACGATCTCGCTGTAGAAACCTATCATTGATAATGACTGACCGGGATCCGGAGCGCGGCAGAGGGGATTTTTTAATGCAACCCGGACATCAAGGCCGCAGGACAATAGGTATTGCTGCAGTTTTTTTACGTTGGAAATGACCATCAAATGCACCAGCAGCTGTAAGGATATGGCGGCCGTTACGACTAACTAAATATGAGAAGGATAAATATATTCGTATTTCCGCTTTTATTCGCAACACTGACCGCTTGTAGTCAGGGCGACATTAAAGCACAAAAGTGCCACATGCGCCAACTGTCGGATCCTTTCCAGCTGCTAAGCCTGACTGTTACTGGAAGAAAATATTATCGTCTGAAGCTTATGATATCATGGTCGGGAAGGGAACCGAAAGGCCTTTTAAGAACCCTTATCACGATAACCATAGGAAAGGGATCTATGTTAGTGCTGCAACTGGAAAGCCTTTGTTCGCATCTTCGGCGAAGTTCGATTCGGGTACAGGTTGGCCCAGCTTTTTTGAACCGATCGATGAAAAAGCGATCATGATCGTTAAAGATACTTCATTTGGAACGGTGCGTGACGAGGTGATCGAGCGTAGCACCGGTTTGCACTTGGGACACGTTTTTGACGATGGTCCGGCGCCGACCGGAAAACGCTATTGTATGAATTTCTACGCTTTGAAATTCATTCCATCCAGACAATAACATCAGACAAAAAAACCGGATTTAAAGAATACTAAAACAAACTCAAATGAACATCAAAAAAACAGGATACGCCATCGGCGTTATCGGAACGATCATCGTTCTATTATGGATAGGCATATTGAAATTTACGCCAACTGAAGCTGCAGCTATCAAACCCTACGTCGAGCATAGCTTTTTAATGGGCTGGATGTACCAGATCGGAAGTGTGCAACAGGTTTCCAATTTTGTGGGAATCTTTGAACTTATAACCGCTATACTTCTTATCGCCTCGTTTTTCAACAGGCGGATGGGATTGATCGGGGGCTACCTGGGGGTGCTTATTTTCCTGACCACGCTTACCTTTATTTTCACGACACCCGGCATCTGGAAAGAGATGGACGGTTTACCCGTAACTGATTTTTTTGTTGTTAAGGACATTGCGTTCCTGGCTATTGTTCTCCAAGTGATCGGAATGCATCGAAAAGATGCCGATGCTGCATAAAGTCTTATAGGCTAAAAATAATGAGCGCCCCGAATCTCAAAATCCGGGGTGCTCATACATCCGATTGTTGGCAGGATAATTATTTAGGGATCGTGGCCAGAAAATTTAGGGTATCTGCGCCGATTTCCTTCACATTTGTTTCCAGTGCAAAATGACCGGTGTCATAAAACTTCAAAATTGCCTTTGGAAGATACCTTTTGTACACTTCCGTCCCGGCGGACAGGAAGAAAGGAGCTTTAGTAATCCAAAAAAGCAACATTTCGGGCTGGCACGACATTTCAGACAGTTGCAGTTTGCCAGGATATTTGAGCCAAACTGACAAATGGATGTTATTTTGAATTGAACGTTCTTACCATGTGCCTTTCTGGGAAGTTATTTCCGCAAAATTCGATTCGAACCATTAACCAATTAGCCGCAAGCAACCGATAGAAAATATGGCATGAGTCCATTTATTTTTTATTTTTTTTGCCCTCATGTATACCAGTTTAAACAGATATTATCAAAAACTAACAAACTTCAGGCTTGAGATTGCCTGAAGTTTGCTAAAAGTGTTCTACATAGACCGATGGCTTTTTGTTCTTGTCCTTAGTGCCTCAAAACTAGCGGCTGCAATCTGATCAACTTTTTCTGGCTCCAGGAAATTCACTTTTATCTGGTCGTCTTTTTCTTCGCCGCCCATAACGACATTCATTTGTTTCTGCATTAAGCCTGTGATGGTTGCGATAGCAACATCTTCAGCGGTGTCCATTTTATCGACTAAGGCTGTCTTCATCATATCGGTGTCAGTTGCTGAAGGATAAACAGTCATAACATGAAGTGGATACTGGTAAAGCTCCCTTCTCATTGCATCAGAAAACTGTCTTACGGCCGCTTTTGTTGCTGCATATACACTATAAAAAGGCATAGCAATGTAACCGTAGCCGGATGAAATATTTATTATGGCTCCTTCACTGCTTTTTTGCAAAAGAGGTAAGGTCTTTTTCGTTAATAATATCAAGCCCGTCAGGTTGATATTGATCTGCCCAATAATATCTTCATCGCTCAACTCAGTGACCAACCCTGCACTAACCACACCAGCGCTATTAATGAGGATGTCGAGTTCTCCCCATGCCTGTGATATAGCGGCAACTACTCTGTCCAGATCTTCAGCTTCTGCAACATTGGCCTGCATAGCAACTATATTCACGTCGCTGAACTCGGCTTGTAGCGTCTCTAAAGGTTTCTTTTTTCTTCCAATAACTGCAATATCCCGCACTCCATGCAACACGAGCTGAGTGATAATTGCTTTACCTATCCCTGCACTTCCGCCAGTAATTAATACTTTTTTGTCTTTTAATTCCATGTTTGTCCAAATTAATATGTTTAGCCTATCTATGACCGGCAGCCGCCGCTTCACCTGCTGTCCAAAAAGATGTGGCAG
>CBFGNP010000061.1:0-11381 GCA_965650095.1 uncultured Pedobacter sp.
AGGATATACACTTGAAATTAGCTCTTCCTTATAACGAGAGTTACCATGTTGGTGTTTTTATGGGTTTGGTTTTTTGGGATATATAGGACATACGGGCGGAGACCCCGGGGTAGGTTCGATGATGTTTTTTGAACCAAAGTTAACTTTTCTTTATATGCCGATGGCGAAGCATGTGTTTCATGCTGAAAGGTTACACCTAATCCTTTCAGTATCTGTTTTACCAGACTGCTTTGCTTATCGGGGATATTGATGGTCAACTTTTCCATAAGTCAAATTTACAAATATTTACATACTAACCAGCTTGACTAGCAAAATCCATGATAAGTGTTGATTTCCGGTAAATACTGGTTTTCCTTAGATATTAACATTTGGCATCTTTCGATAGCGGTTTCTTCCAGCAATTGATCTTCATATGCTTTTCGTTGTGGAATAATAAATGAATGCTGGCAAGTAATTTGCTTGGAAATTAGTATACATAATAGTATTGATATCTTTGAATTTTATTATCTATTTAAATTGAATTCACATCTTTGTATAGATGAAATCGGTAGAGAACATAGCTGCAACTTTTCCTAAAGAGCTTTTCTGGGATGTAAACATGTCTCGGTTAGATATTCAGGAGGATAAGGATCTAATAATCCCAAGGGCACTTTATGCTACTACTGAAAATACATTTCCTGAGGATATCAGCCGTTTAGAGCGGCTTTATAAGCGCAGTGAAATTGTTGAGGAACTTAAATCTACAAAAGAACGTATTAGTAATAAGGTTTGTACTATGGTAGCACAACGCTATCACGTAAAGCACTTTTCTAGGTACTAGCGGCTGCTATTTCAGCAGAGTTAATCGAGACTATCATTGAACTTCAGAGCCTTTCAAATCTTAAAAATGCGGTATTAACTGTTTCCATTTTGGAAACAGTTCAAAAAGAAGGTAACAGAAATGTAAAACGTAAACCAGAATTCAATTGCCTGTAGGAGTTTTTTACTATGTTATCAAAATTGGTGAAGATGCCAGGCAATTTCTGGAAGTCTGACTTTATTGCGGTAGCGCATTATGTATGATTCCATACTGACATATCCTACAACAAACATTTATCATTACAATTGCTGAATTTCAGTTTCAGAAATAGATCTTGTGGGAAGCTGGCCGAGTAGGGCTAAGTGGATTTCGTCCTGCTTGCTGGGGTTGATAAGTCTCGAACAGTACTCGCTGCCGTCAGGATGGCAAAAGCTGATCAGAACGCGTTCGCTTGGATGGTCTATATCCGGCAGAAATGAGAGTTCGTGATATAGGTTGGCGTAGATGGTTTTGATGTCTTCATGTTTTGGAAGGATGAATAGTATTTCGTCTCTTCCACGATCAAAATTGCTTTTCACGATCCAGTTTTCCTGACCATAATGTGTCTGAAGGTTTCTTTGAAGTTGCGTTTTATAGGGGTGTTTCATGCTTGGTTTGGTCTGCGTTGCTAAGATATAATTTTATTTAAAGCATTGGGGTGTTGTGGTAAATTCTGAGATAAATAAACAACCGGCCTGGCTCGCAGGGGTATCATATCCATTCCCGAAAATCAATACTGTTACTCCCTGTTGCGGCTATGAAAATGTGTCTAGCAATTAACTGTATATATTGTCTAAAAGAAGGTTGAATGTTATATATGGAGCTAATAATATTAAACATATGCATGTTCAGAAAAGCGTCCGAACGCCTTCGGCCCCACTAGCCAGAAGTTCCTCCGCAATATAAAAGTCAACCGAGAGGAGGTAGGATAAAAGAACTTCGCCATATTTTTACTAATTTCATCGATATTTTAACGAACCGCATGGATAACTGGAAAGACTTACAAAAAGCGTTAATAGAATTCAGGAATGAACGTAATTGGTCACAATTTCACAATCCTAAAGATCTTGCACTGGCACTTTCTATTGAAGCTGCTGAATTGAATGAGCTTTTTCTCTGGAAACAACCCGATGAAGCAAACAAGGAGAAGGTTAAAGAAGAACTTGCTGATGTGTTTGCTTATGCCATACTACTTGCAGAAAAATATGGTTTTGATATTAACGAGATTGTTGCAAGTAAAATTCAGAAGAACAGCGAAAAATATCCTGTAGATAAATCCAAAGGTTCCGCAAAAAAGTATAATGAATTGTAAACGCTCTTCTTCATGATTGTATACCAGGCGACAAAAGCAAACTTTAGTGAAGATGTACTCAATGACCAGATTGAAACTAAGATTCACGGATTCTTTAAACAAAATTTAAATCGCAGTACGGGTAACCAGGAAGTACTATCCTGGAAAAATTCCATGCAATACATGGATCGGGTATTGAATGATCCGGAAATTCCTGACAACTGCGGAATATCTATTGAATTTCAAATTCCCCAAACATCCAATAGGATCGACTTTATTCTGACTGGAAAGGGAGAGAATGATAAGGATTACGCAGTCATAATTGAACTTAAACAATGGTCCCAGGCAACGTTATCTGACAAAGATGCTGTGGTTAATTCTTTTGTAGGAGGAAGAGTACGGGAATGTACGCACCCTTCTTATCAAGCCTGGTCTTATGCTGCCTTACTGGAGAGTTTTAATGAGACTGTAGAGCAAGACGATATTCAATTGAGGCCATGTGCTTATTTGCATAACTATGTACCTGATGATACAATAAGTAATTCACACTACAGCGAACATATTAAAAAGGCGCCACTTTTTTTAAAAGGGGAGGCGGTTAAACTACGGGATTTCATCAAACAATATGTAAAATATGGTGATGATCGCAAGATCATGTATCGGATAGATCAGGGGAGAATAAGACCATCCAAAATGCTCTCTGATAGTATGGTGGCTATGCTGAACGGGAAGCCCGAATTTGTGATGATTGATGATCAGAAGATCATTTACGAAACCGCACTAGAACTATCCACCAAAGCTAATATCAATCAAAAACAGATTCTCATTGTTAAAGGTGGCCCCGGTACAGGTAAATCTGTAGTTGCCGTAAACCTTTTAGTCGAGTTGACCAATCGTGGATTACTTGCAAAGTATGTATCTAAAAATGCTGCACCAAGAGCAGTTTATGAAAGCAAATTAACCGGGTCCATTAAGAAAAGCGTCATTTCCAATTTATTTGGTGGTTCCGGTGCTTATATTACCAGTAAGCCTAATCAATTTGATACCCTAATTGTTGACGAAGCACATCGGTTGAACGAGAAATCTGGATTATATGGAAATGATGGCCACAATCAGGTGAAAGAGATTATCGAAGCCTCTCAATCTACTATTTTCTTTTTGGATGAAGATCAACGGATACATTTGAAAGATATTGGTTCTGTTAATGAGATTCAAACCTGGGGAAGATTGGCCGGAGCAAACATTATAGAGATGGAACTGAGTTCTCAATTCCGCTGTGCAGGATCAGATGGCTACATCGCCTGGCTAGATCATATTTTACAGGTCAGGCAGACAGCAAATGATACTTTGGCAGGTATCAAATATCATTTCCAGGTTTTTGATTCACCGAATGACCTTAGAGAAGCAATTGTCAATAAAAACAAAATCGACAACAAAGCCCGTATGGTTGCGGGGTATTGTTGGGATTGGAAAAGCGACAAAAACCCTGCAGTTGATGACGTCATTATACCTGAATTTGATTTCGGGATGAAATGGAATTTAAGAACAGACGGCAGCCTTTGGATCATTAAACCAGAATCTGTAAATGAGGTTGGATGTATTCACACTTGTCAGGGTCTGGAAGTGGATTATATTGGAGTAATTATCGGAGATGATATGGTAGTTAGAGATGGTAAAATAATTACTAATCCATTTGAACGGTCAAAGAATGATTCTTCTGTAAAGGGATATAAAAAATTGTTAAAAGAGGAACCCGTTGAAGGTGCAAAGCTTTTGGAATTGATCATCAAGAATACTTACAGAACTTTAATGACCCGAGGAATGAGAGGATGTTATATTTACTGTACGGATCCGGAAACCAACGAGTATTTTAAAGAAGTGATGAGTTAACCTTGCTAAATAACATGAACCGGTGACGGATTTGAGCTACAACGAGGTATGGCAAAGATTAATACCTGCACTCAGCGAGGCAGCTATAGACAACCTTAGTAAAGCTGATGCCGCGATTCTATAAGAAAGAGATCCCTTCAAATACGGCAGAAATCCTGGTTGAAGTCGTCTAAGCACAGAGGAGAAATCGGTAATGCTAAAAATAGAACTATGGACGAAAGCAGCGTTCGGTGTAAAAAATATTAAGTCCTGTCTTTTAATAAGAGCTGTCCCACTGGACACTATCTTACCTGAACAAAGATCCAGATAATATAAATTGGATTGAAGCGAAGCTTATTAATTCAGTCAGAAAAATGACGGATATTCCTACTACTCAGTCAGACACCTAGTTGGTTCCGGTTTTTGTAACTAGTGTTCCTTTCAGCTCAAAATTCCGAAGGAGTCTAAGTACAACTCGGTACTTATAACTTAACGCTACCGCCTCAGGATTCGTAAGAAACACATCTGCCAAATCTCTCGAGACGGCAGATCCATCAATATTATTCATTACGATGCCATCTTCTATCTCTAGCCGAAAGGTATAATCCTTTCTGGCTCCCACAGATTGAAAATTAGCCTCAGTCAAAGCGTTGCCTGCATCTGTCATACCTGTTTCCAATAATGCAATAAGTGGTGGTAAAGCCTTTTTCCAAATGTCTGTATATAAATGTTCGCCCATCGTAATAGTAAAGCTGTTAATGTCCTTCGTTTTAAGGATTAAGTTGAAGATAAGCAAAATTTCATAATGGGTGGCCTTTTTGGCGATTCGAAGTCACATTTTGTTTTAGTTTTTCTTAAACAGTTAAAATTGATTCCGCTTACCATTCATAGCTATAGCGAACTTTACCAATCAAAGTTGTCTTCGCTATTCAATTACAGTTTCGCAATCTTGTGATTTCAGGACGAGTAACCAAAAGTTGGGAAGGAGTCCAAACTGACCACTCCATTTCGAGCTAAACTGGCCGTAAATTTGATTAACCGTAATTACTTAATTCTAAGTAAGAATATATTTTGTCTTCAATGCCATTTTTTTTAAAAAGAAAAGGTTCCGGCCCGAATTATGGCTTATCTCAGCATTTCGACGAAAGTTCAGAGCGAAAGGAAACAATTTATACTATAGCCCGGTAAACGGTATGAAAACCATAAGCCCATCGACTACGAACGCTTTCAATTGACCAAACCCGAATATTTCAGGCTTAGCAAGCGTAACCGACTTTGGATCGTGTTGAAATATTACTGGCAGGTTCGCCTGAAATACCACTTGCTGATGTATGGGCCATTACTATTATTTATTGTGGTCAATCTCAAAAGATTGATTTGGGGTTAGTAAAGATCGGTATAAAAGCAACGCCATAAACCATAAAATTTAGTTACGCACTTAGGATATATCTTACATAGTAGCATCTAATTTTTCGTTTTTCGTAACGATAATATCAAAGGGATTTTTTTAAAGTATTATAAAGATCTCTCATATTAAAATCAGTAATTTTCCGCTGCTAAAAACGCTCAGCCCTGGATCTGGAGGAAGACCTGTCCCTGGTTATCGGCAAAACCAGAATGGTCGCACAACGCTATCATGTAAAGCACTTTTCCAGGTACTAGTGGCAGCTGTTTCAACGGCGTTACTTAGAACCATCATTGAGCTTCAGCATTTTTCTAGTCTTAAAAATTCAGCATTAGCTGGTGGAACGAAACTTGCAATTCGCTATGATCAGAAAGAATCCATAGATATAGACCTATTCTTCTCTGGTATAATAGGTAAGGCAGGCTACAAAGAAATACAGGACGGATTTGCGTGTAGACTTTCCCACATCAATTTCCGTTGGTTAGGTAGCACTTGATAACTGATTAAATTACAGTGTATTTACATCAGTTATCAATGCATTTCATAATTTATTTGCTCAGCAACCGCCTTTGCGAGGGACACGTTTAAAAATTACTTTACCATCTCGTTCTACATATTCGGCCGATATTATTGGGTATGAATACTTTGGAGCGTGCGATACGCTATGGCTTCTTAAGATTATTTTGTCGTTAACTTTCAGGCTATACAATTGTTCAAGTTGAGACTTTTCCGGCTCAAATCTTACAATATAATCATCACCATTGATCTTGGCCATCACACCGAAACCTACTCTTGATCCTGGCGGAAGAGAAAGAGAGGTTAAAACAGCCTCCATATTGGTATAATCATTAATGCTCTTCCTTATTTTAGCAGCACCGGCAAACACTTTTTTACCTTCGGGAGAAGCTACCCATTTTTTGTACTTTATACCATCAGGGGTAGCCTCCCATTTTTTCGATTCGATTTTCCTTTCAGCAGCAGAGAGAGGCTTTGGGGTTGGCCTTTTAGAAGTTTCATTTTTAATTTCGCGATTAGCAAATACTAGTCCGCTTACCACAACCAGCGGTAAGATCAGCGCATAAAAGATTTTTTTCATAATTTTTGTTGGTTAAATGATATAGATTCGTATAAGACATTTTTTTTATTTTTCATATGCTTTGAAAGTTGGTGCAACAAAAATACTTTGATATATTTCAGCCTGAGGAACATGGATTGTAAATAAAAATGTAACTTTTGTAAATAAATCTTAAAATGGTATCTTTTATAGCCGAAATCTACTTTCCGGGAAACGCAAATACCTTTGGGGATTGATACCACTGCTGTTTATCTCTGTAACAAGCGTGACTTTCAGTATGACCGGCAGTGACGACTTTGATATGGCCGGGAGGGAAGTTTTGCTTCGGAGGATAGGAGATGAACTACTCACACAGTCGGGCGACAGTAAATCAAGGGTAGGGGTAGCTTTACTGAAAGCGCAGGAAATACCCATAGCGGGTCCGCGATAGTTATCGGAATTGAGCACCTATGTTATCCTGCTGATTTTAGTATCTTTGATAAGATTAACCTTTTATGCTCGACAAAAAACATTTTATCCTTTTTCTCCTTTCGTTTGTTTACGGGACCACTTTCGGACAGTTTGTTAAGGAATTCAGCAAGATGACGCACATCTATAAAGACTGGCAAAGCCGTGGCTCCTGCGACACCCTTTATTATACCGATAAAGTCAATCCTGATGTGCTTACCAAGGCTGTTAGCATGATCTCATCCAAGGAAACGTTTCCTTTACATGATCTGTATGCCGGGTCAGAAACGGAGCCGCTGGTGATAACACCTGCTGAAAAGTCGTACGTCCTTTCAGAATTGGAGAAGCTCCGGGAATTCAAATGGCCTGCGACGATGTTTCCAAAATCAAAACGCATTTCGAACACAGACATCGATAAAGTTCTGCACGTCACTGAAAAATTTTCTGAAGAGAAATATCATTCCTGTTCTTTGATCTATAGCTTTTCAAAACCTATTTATCTTAGGAATGGCACTGTTTGCCTCTCGATAGATCAAGAAATATTCGACCATTCCGATTCAAGAATAACCATAGAGTTTCTTTGCACGATCGACGGAGAATGGGACAGGTATACCGAAGTATTTACCCAATTTGGAAAAGCGGGCAGCCCATCAAAAAATACTGTTGATACTCTGGTATCCAGCATTATCCGGTCACAAACCCTGGGTATTCCGCCTCGGCCAGGACTGCAACCTGAGCAACTGCCTGAGTTTGGAATGAGGGTTTTTTCTGCTTTCCAGTCCCAACAAGACAATCCATTCCCCCGCTTATATCCAACACTTGATCAAAGAATTCTTATTGCAAAACAATTGAACCTGCCAACCAGGAAAAAATCACCGGAGATGTTGCAATACGACCATGCACTGGCAATACTGAATTTTAATTACCGCTGCCTTAATATATTAGATACAGCTAAAGCTTTGAAAATTGATTGGGCGACAGCGGCGTATTCAGGGACCACCAACTACGAAGTTGCAACGCCGTTCACGGGCATTAACGGAAAGAGAATCACAGTAAGCGGGGCGAATGTAGAGTTCGTTGCAAATAATCGCAGATTCCGGATTCGGATTGAAGGCATTTATTTACTGGATGACAATTGGACAACCACAGCAATAAACGGATTAACAGAAATTTCAAAACAATAAAAGGCACCGCCTGGCAAGCATCAGCAGAGTCAGGCGTTTAAAATGATCCAATGTTTACAACCATACTTCGGGAAGAACAAATGGTGAACATATTTTGAGTCCCGTATGACAGCCTGTCTCAATGCGAATTAAATGATTTTTGTAGTTTTTGTCTTCATTCATTTGAAGAGGACTAAAGCAAAACTAGTGGTAAAACTACATCTTGCATTGATATAATTATACAAATTCTTGATGCAATGCATATCTAACCTTTTGATGTGCTTAGTGGTTCGAAAATAAAAATTATACGTAATAATATATGTTTTTACAATATTGAATTCAATCAGTGAAAATATAGTAAACTGCAACCTGTTTAAAAATGAAACACAGTATTTATGAAGATCTGGCTGAATATTCCATTTTCTTTTTATCCCTATTCACTACATCAACAAATTAATTGTTGATAATATACTTTTGGGCTGTTTCTTAACCGGTGACGTACAATCAGCCTGGTATTGGTTTTGTTGTCGGTGAAACAGGAGCCATCCATTCAAGGATATTAATTCCCAATCAATTCAAGGTTAGGACTAACACTGGCCCTTATTAATCACGGTATTCATTATCAACCATCCTGTTCAGTAACGGGCGGGATTTTTTTATTTACTGGTTTAGCTCCAGACTTCGTTTACGGGTTTTTGCATCATGAGGTATTGCAATAAAAGGTTCGGATCTTTGTCTGTTGATTCTGACCTGAAAAGTGGTTTGATTGAGCTCAGGTCAAGGAGCTGACTGCATCCGGCGTGGATGAATAAGTCACTGAGCTGGGAGTTACTGTGCAGGTTGTATCGCCTGATTCCAGGAAGCGTGTCCAGATCCAGGTATTGTTTGTCTGGTATGGCCAGGCTGCTGATATCACCCAGGAGCTTTCCTTCGGGGCTACCTTCATTGGTCAGGAAGAGGAAAGTGCGGACGATGATTTTATCTTGGTGGACGCTGCATACCAGATATCCAAGCTTTTTTCCGAACACTTCCAGTTCCAGCAGGGTATTGTCCCCCTGGCTCTGGTAACTGTGATTTTCCTTCTTAAAGGTTAGGTAGATTTGGTACTGCACGACTCCGTTGAGCATTCCCAGGCGCTCTTCAATCCGCTGCAGAGCATGCCGCTGGATGTAGGCGGGAATTTTGCTTTTGCTGGAATGTTTAAGGCCGATATGTTCCGGTAAGATGTGGACGGGGTCGAACTTTCCAAAGGAATCGCACCAGCCCATTTGCAGGATCTCTCTTTTTTTGCCGTTAATTTCCAGGCTTTCTTTCGGAAGCGGTTTAAACCAGACTTTGATTTCATTGGTATAACTGGTGTTGGAGAAGCCGACAAAGTCTGCTGCTGAATAATGCATCAGCTGAGTAGACCAGTCACTTTCAATGTTGCTGAGTTGCAAGGCGGTATAGACGGCTTCGGAGATGGGTTTAAGCATCGGATCTTTGTTATCCAAATAAGGTTCAAATAGCTCAGCATAGGCTAGGGCTGTTTTAGGATGCTCGTTGACCAGTCCTTGGACGTAAAAAATCAGCGTAAGGCCTTCTTTTAAGAACTGTGCCAGTGAAATTTCGGCTCCGGTTACCGTTGTTATTTTTCGGGTTCGCATTTGATCATTAAAAATCGCTTTGTAACGACCGGCTTCATCCTGGCTGCAGTGGGCATTTAACTGGGCAATCATTCTGGGAGATGAGTGGAAGTGTTCAAGCAGATATTGAAGGTCAGTCGGGGTAAAAATGCTGAAGGTTCCTTTGCCGAGCAGAAGTTCACAGGTTTCTTTCAGCCTGGAAATGCGGTGAGCACGTTGTTGCTTCAGATCGGTGCCTGTTATCGGTGCTTTTTTTTGTTTCTTTTTTGCCATAGGATTTGGTGGTGCAAAATAATTATTTTGAGCTTCGATGGGTTAAATTTCAGACGAATATTTCTGATCGTTTATTAAAATGTTACAAATGTGCTTGTTTTATTAAACTGATGGCTACAGTTGGCTGTTGTGTATATTTGCGCAATGCCGGAAACTGCAATTACTTTGCTGGATACAAAAGATTACGCTGAGCTGATCCAGGTTTGGGCAGCCTCGGTGCGTGCTACGCACGATTTTTTGTCCGAGGCCGATATTCTTCAATACAGGCAATTGATCTTAGATACTTATTTTGATCAGGTAACACTGTTCGGCATTTCCGATAGTTTGGGAATCGCTGGCTTTGTTGGCCTTGATGAACGAAACATACAAATGCTTTTTATCAGGCCGGATGTCAGAGGAACGGGTTTAGGAAAACGTTTGGTCAGCTTTGCTATAGACATACATGGGGCAAATCATGTGGATGTAAATGAGCAGAACATGCAGGCAGTTGGTTTTTATCAGAAGCTGGGTTTTCATGTCTGTGGCCGGTATGATGTGGATGCGGCGGGGAAGCCCTATCCGATTCTGGCGATGCTTCACATGCCTACCTTGGTGTTAAAGTTTGCAGACCTGGATGATGTTCCCGGGATTGTCAGCTTGTATGGCGAAACGATCCTCTCTTCCTGCAAGGAAGAATATGATGAGCAGCAGCTTAAGGTTTGGGCTATGCTAGGTCAGGATTCTGGCCACTGGTTTCGGCGGATTGCTGAGCAGTATTTTTTAGTAGGGGAAGTGGATGGAACTCTGGCCGGTTTTGCCAGTTTATCGAATGAAGGATACCTGGATGTATTTTATGTTCATACAGCTTATCAGCGCAAAGGCCTGGCCAGTGTGCTGTACCAACAGCTGGAAAAGCGGGCAAAGAGTCTTTCTTTGGCGTCCATTAGTGCTGATGTGAGTAAGACGGCGCTGCCTTTTTTTTACAGGCAGGGTTTTGTGCTCATCGCGGTGCAGCAGAACGAATTGCAGGGACAGGTGCTGGAAAATTATAAGATGGAGAAAACCATTGGATATTCCGGTTCATAGTAGCCGCGATTCGGCTACAAAGTTTCCAGCGGAGAATATGATCCTTGATGTACTTTTAAGCAAGTACATGGTGCGCCAGTACTTTTTGCACTTCAAAAACGTTTACCGATTTGTTGAATTTCTTCCTGATACTAGGAATTGTTTCACTGGAAACCCAGATCTTTAGTTCGGCATCCAGGTCAAAAGTGCCCGCCGTTTCCACGCTAAATCTGGAAATGGCCTTATAAGCGATAGACATATATTCGGTTTTGCTACCTGTCAGACCTTGTATGTCTACTATGATCAGACGCTTATTGGTGAAAATGAATGTGTCCCGGATCAGTTTGAAAC
>CBFGNP010000062.1:0-11351 GCA_965650095.1 uncultured Pedobacter sp.
AAAAGGGATCGGGAACTTTATTGTTGTTCAGCAAAGTGGTCAGCACGGTGCCTGGGACTGTTGCCGGCATCCAGTCTTTGAGCTCCTCGCTAGGTTTTGAAAGGGCATCGCCACCCATACGGACCTCATTCAATGGCTTGCATTCCCAGCCGCTGTTCAGTTCGTATCTGTTTTGCGCAAAGCCGAGGTTAAACGCCAAAGTCAATAAAAATATTAATAGGAGTCTGTTCATTTAAGATCAAATTTGTTTGTGGTATTAATTGATAACTGACAGCGTCTCTTTCAACTGTAATTCCCGGCTTGAAGCGCCAATCATAATTCTAAAATCTCCGGGCTCAATTACCGTTTTCATTTCAGCATTTAGCATCTGAAGCATTTCAGGACTGATCTCAAAAGACACCTCCCTGGATTCTCCCGCCTTCAACCGGATCCGCTGAAAGCCTTTTAGTTCCAGAACAGGTCTGGCAACGCTGGCCAGCATATCGCGGATGTACAGCTGCACGACTTCATCACCCTCCCGATCTCCGGTATTTTTCAGGCTAAAGGTAGCGGTGACTTTGTCCGTCGACCTGATCTTTTTACTACTCAGCTTTAAGTCCTTATATTCAAATGTCGTATAGCTAAGGCCGAAACCAAAAGGGAACAGCGGCTCACCGCTTAAGTTGTTATAGTCGTCGCCCCGGCCCGTTGGCTTGTGGTTGTATACCAGGGGCAGCTGGGACTCATGTACCGGGTAGGTTATGGGCAAACGGCCCGCCGGGTTATAGTCGCCAAATAAAGTCTGGGCCACTGCATTTCCTCCTTCTTCACCGGGGTACCAGATGTTTAAAACTGCCGCAGCCTGATCAAACCAACTGTTCATGGTAATTGCACTGCCACCAACCAGTAAAACAACAACCGGTTTCCCGGTTTTCTCCATCGCCAGGATCAGCTGCTCCTGGTTGCCTGGTAAGTTCAGATAAGCGCGGTCCAGAAATTCACCTTCTTTTATTCCCGCGGCAATGATGATCACATCCGCACTTTTTGCCAGCTCGAGCGCTTCGGACAACTCAGTAGCGCGATTGTCGGGCACGTCATAATTCCAGATCAATTTGATATATGCATTGCCTTTTGGTTCCTTAAATTCTATGCGGATTTGATAGGACTTACCCTTATCGAAGCGGAAAGGCACTAACCGTGTGTGATAAGATCTTTTTTCCCATTGATCGATCAACAGTTTGCCATCGAGGTAAAGGCGATAGCCGTCGTTCCCTTCAAGGCCGATCTGGTAAGTTCCTGATTTTGGCGCACTGATACTGCCCGTCCACCGAACGGAGTACTGGTCTTTGGCCAAGCGTTTATCCGGGGAGGAAAGCGTCCACATCAAGTCGATCTTCTTGTCTACCCTGCTCAGCACCGGCTTACCTGCCAGTGTAAGGTTATCGAAATACTCGCCCCGGAGGCCGGTAGCCGTATCTGATCTCAAAAACTGCTGTTTTACAGGAACGTATAACACGGGGTTGCGGCTGCTGCCTTTACGGTATAGGACATTGACCTTAGTACCTGCCCGTTTTTTTAAGCCTTCCAGAATACTTACCTTACCATTCCCGGTTCCACTGTAACCACCCAGGCGGGCTTCAACAGCATCTTCCCCCAGCAGCAGTATATTATTTACATCTTTTAGCGGTAAAACCGATGGGTCATTTTTTAACAGGACGAAGGACTGAAGTGCCGCCTGGCGGGCTACAGCCTTATTGCGCTGATCAGCCAATGACTTTTTCGCAGCTTTCTCTGATACATAAGGATTTTCGAAGAGACCCAATTGGAATTTTGCCCTTAGAACCCTTGAAACGGCATCATCTATTCTTTCCTGAGCAATAGATCCGTCGAGAAATGGGGGAATAAACAATTTATAATGTTCATATTCTATCTGAAAGATCACATCCAGCCCGGCAGTGATCGCTTGTTTTGTTGCATCAGCATATCCACTGGTGGTATGATGCAATACATTTCCCCCTCCTACGGCACCCGCATCAGAAATGACAAAGCCTTTAAAGCCCCAGTCCGTTTTTAACTTTTTGGTTAACAGCCAGGCGTTGGAAGTGGCGGGCGTGCCATTGACAGAGTTGTAAGCCGTCATGAGCGACCTGCTTTTACCCTGCTGTATCGTTGCTTTGAACGGTGGGAAATGGATCTCTTCCAGCAGGCGGTCATTGTAGCTTATGGGATAACTGTCGCGGCCCCCATCCCCTACATTTGCCACAAAATGCTTCGGCGTAGTAATGATGTTACGGGATTCAAAGGCATTGACGAAAGCCAGTCCCATCTGTGAGGTAAGAAAGGGATCTTCCCCGTAGGTTTCTTCGGTACGCCCCCAGCGTACATCTGAAGCAATATTGATGACAGGAGTCAGGATGTCCCTGATGCCTCTTACCTTTGCTTCCCTTGCAATAGCGCCGGCCACTTTACTCATCATGGTGGTATCAAACCCCGCGGCAAGGCCGATGGCTTGCGGGAAGGCAGTTGCTCCCTGTCTTACTAATCCATGCAGGGCCTCATCAAATGCAATAATTGGAATACCTAATCGCGTTTCCTTCACGAAATATCGTTGTATGGCGTTTATTTTTTTTGCAAGTGTATAAGCGTTTTCCTTCGAGTTGTTGTAGCTGAGCATTTGCCCGGCTTCTCCTCCGCCCTGAGAAACGGCCCCTACCTGCAAGCCGAAAATACCGTTCTTATAGCGGTTCTTATCCACACCATCCAGATCACCTGGGATCATAAACAGCTGCCAGAATTTCTCCTCGGGGGTCATTCTGGACAAAAGGTCTTTAACCCTTGTCTCTATATCGGCAGTTGGGTTTTTATATATGGGTTGAGACAATTGGCTTTTAGGGGTGTTCTTGTCTTTTCCCTGCTGAGCCTTCGCAATGCTGGCATGAGAAAGGAACAGGATTAAAAAGGGAATAAAAAAGATTCTGACCATTACACACTTCATCGGTTACATTTTAAGAGGCCTATAAATTGTTTTTGGCGGGTTTAAATTCGAAAGCCAGGGCGGTATCAGCAGCATGAACACCGGCGGGCAATTCAACCGTCGTTCTTCCATTCTCCTGTTTCCATTTCATTTTTTTGCCTGTAGCGATCAGCGTAACTGCCGTCCCTTTTTTTGGCGTGTTGCCGGTCCAACTAATCACTTCGGGCATTTTTCCAGCTTCCTCCAGACAGTGTATGGCATAACGGGTTTTCCCGTCTTTACTTTGCGTGAACCAGGTATTGCCTTCCTGATAGTTTTTGGCGATCCGCGTTCCATAAACTGCTTTTCCATTCAGTCTGGTCCATTTACCGATATCATTTAGCTTGGTGATGACTTCTTCAGGGAATGTACCATCTGCTTTTGGCCCTACGCCTAAGAGCAGGCTGCCGCCTTTAGCCACCACTTCTATCAGGGTATGGATCACCTTCGAAGCCGGCTTATAATGATCATTGGGAACAAAGCCCCAGGCATCCCCTAAAGTCATACAGCTTTCCCATGGATGTGCCAGTTGTTTTTCAGGTACTTTTTGTTCGGGGGTCTGATAGTTCTCGTAGGGACCATGTACGGTTCTGTCGACCATTAATAACCCTGGTTGAGCCTTACGGGCCATATCCGCAATTTTCGGCATATCGATGTCCTGGCTCCACTTTGGGATGGCTGCTCCCCATGAAAGCACTTCGGCATTGACCGTTTCCCGGGGTCTTACCCAGCCACCATCCAGCCATAATATGTCAATGCTGCCATAATTATGCATCAGCTCGCCAATCTGGTTGAAGGTATACTGTTTAAACCTGTTCCATCTCCAGGGATTTTTTTTGATGTCGTAGTTGTTGTTTCTATTCGGTGTGGCATATTTAGACCACCAGTAATATTGCGAATGCCAGTCCGGTTTCGAGAAATAAGCGCCGATCATAAAGCCCTCCTTCCGAAAAGCATCAAACACATATTTGGCGACATCTGCTTTAGGGTTATCCTTGAAAGGTCCGGCGGAGATTTTAAAGTCTGACTCTTTGGTATCGAATAGGCTAAAGCCGTCGTGGTGCTTGGTAGTAAACACCAGGTAACGCATTCCGGCAGCTGCCCCGGCTTTTGCCCATTGTTCCGGATTAAATTTTACCGGATTGAATTTTTTGCTCTGGTCCCAATACCATTGCTTGTAATCGTCATAGGCGATGGTACTATCCCGTTCAATCCAGTCTTCGGAACAGATGGACCAGGATTCTATAATTCCGGGCACGGCATATATTCCCCAATGGATGATCATACCGAACTTCTGGTCCTGCCATTTGTCCAGCTTTTGTTTAACCAGTGGGTCCTTGGGCCATTCGTAAACGGTTGATTGATGATGAACACCATTATCCTGCGCATTTATCCTGCTCATCACACTTACCAGCAGGACTACAATTATGAATATCTTTCTCTTCATCAGCATATATTTAGGATTAAAAGCAATCTTATTCACAGGCCTTAATGGCCTGTTACAAAATTGTCCTGCCTGCAGCTGCAGGCAGGACAATAATTTATTCTAATTGATGAACCATTAAAACCGGCATTATGGCTGCCAGAATATTTTAGTGGTCCGGGTATCTTTGGGCTGTACTGCCTGGTAATTTGCAGCGTTGTTAGACTTCTCAACCGAAGGGTATAATAATCTTGTCGGTGGTAAAGTAAAGTCGGCTAATGATGCCGGAACAAAGGTAAGCGCCGGAATACCGGTACGTCTCAGTTCGGCCCAGGCATGCTGCGCCTGCAAAAATCCGTAATGCAACCATTTTTGCGTTCCGATCAAGACGAGCTTATTTGCGGGGGTTCCGGTATACGCAATGGTAGAACCGGTAATAAAGGTATTGATCGTTGCTGCTGAAGGTTTTTCTTCTTTTTTACCACTGCCGATGCTGTTCAGATAATAATAGAAAGTCACCGATTGACCTACCGCAGTTTCGTATGCTGTTTTTGCTGCGGCAGTAGAGCCCCAGCGTTCCTGCGCTTCTGCTTTCAAAAAGTTTACCTCTGAGGCCGTCACGACAATTCCAGGCAAAGCTGTATTTCTCCAGATCGTAGCCGAATCAATGATGGAGTATTTTGCAAATTCAGCGTCAGCCTGTGCCTGGGTGAATGTAATAGGCATCGCTCTGTAGGTTGGGTTCGGTACAAATTGCGGAGTACCTGCTCCGGTACCAAACTTATCAAACATGACCGGAATTCTGGGATCATTTGCCGGATTCATCACGGTGTTTAACATATAGTCGGGCGCAAAATAACTATCTATTTCAAACATCGCATCTACGAGTGATGAAGTAAAGTTTGTTAAAGGTCTTAACAAAATATCACTTGTTAACGGTGAATAATCCTGCACATTACCTCCGTCAACCAAAGGATACGTAGCCGGCGTATTTAAGATCTCCAATACAGCAGGACGTGCCATGGCTTCATTTTTTGAAGAGATCCGCATCAGCAAACGAAGGCGTACGGAATTGGCATACCTCCTCCATTTGTCGATACTACCGCTGTTGAGGATATCTGCCTTGTTGAAATCGGCCGGAGCTGTCGCCGTAGCGAAAAAGGTATTTGCTTCCGCTAAGCCCTGAATAAACATATCATACAAAGCGGCCTGGTCATCAAATTTAGCAGGTTTGATCACATTTGATGAAGGTAAACTTCCCGCTTCAGAGAAAGGAATGTCACCAAAATTATCGACCATCTGAGCGGCCTGGTCATACAGTACAACCTTAGCTGCCTGCATATAAATTTGTTTCTCTGCTTTTTCCGCTTCTGGAAGCGAATTGTAAGTATTCTCCATCGCCCTGTAAATTCCTATTACACCAGGAGAATAGAAATCCCTCCAATAATCATTGGTATATCCATCTTGTTGCTGGTACATGGTACTACCTGGGGTAAAGAAAGCCGTTTGTGCATACACGGCCGAATGCATGAGCAGGAATGTGCGCAGGTTCCAATAAGAAGGCCTTACCCGGTCGTTATTGATCAGATCGGTTAAGAAGCCTGGCAAACTTGCCGTCGTCGAGGCTTCAGGATTCAAATACTTATCTTCAAGCGATTTCTTACATCCGCTGACTACTGCTGTGAACAGTGAAAGAACAACAAATGCTTTTATAGTTATAGTTTTCATTTCTTTAAATTTTATGCATTGCTGCTGTTAGAAATTAGCGTTTAAGGAGATACCAAAACTTCTTGTTGCAGCAGTTGAACCGAAGTCAACGCCTTGTGAATACCATTGGTTACCAACAGGAGCTTCAGGATCGAGATTTTCAATGGTTTTCCAGAAATAGAAAAGGTTTCGTCCGATCAATGAAAAACGAAGATTATTCATCCCGATTTTCTTAGCGAATTTATTATCTACTGTATAACCGATCACGGCCTCACGCATTTTGATAAAACTGTTATCGTACACCATTCCCTCTTCGTTTAAACCTAGATTGCCCCATTGGAAAGTATTCAAATAATAGGCTTCTCCATCTAAGTTAACGGTATTGGGCAAGCCTGTGTTTTCATTTACACCGGGAAGGGTAATTCCTTTATCACGCAACTCCAGTGTACTCTCATACAGACCTGCAGCAGTTCCATATTTCAGCGCTGGAGAAACCAGTTGTCCACCAAAACGGTAATCTACGGTAAAGTCAAGGCTGAAATTTTTATAAGTGAATGTATTGGTTAATCCACCAATTGCCTTTGGCATGATGTTACCCACTTTTTTAAAGTGTGCCGGATCGGTATCCATGGTATAATATCCGTCATCGCTAATCAGGAACGCTCCGTTGCCGTTTGTTTTTCGCGGGAGAACATAGATGTTTCCAAGCGCTTCACCTGGTTTAGCACTGATTTTAGCAGAGCTCTGATCTGCCTCAAAGAAGATCAACTCAGGTATTTCTCCATTCAGATAATCCAGTTTAGCCGTATTTTTTGAGAAAATAAGCCTGGTTCTCCAACTGAAATTCTCCGTCTGAACAGGGGTACCATTAAGGGAAATTTCCAATCCTTTGTTTGAAATCTGGCCTACGTTAACCAACTGGCTGTTGGCACCTGCACTAGGTGCAGTAGTTAAACTCAGGATCTGATCCTCAATGTGATTGCTGTAATAACTCACATCAAAACCTACACGGTTGTTAAGGAACCTCATTTCCGCACCAAGCTCGACTTCATATTTCCTTTCAGGCTTAAGACTGGAATTTCCATAGTCACTTTTTAAGGTAAGTGAAGGAACAGAACCATTTACAGTCTGCAGCGGTGTCTGACTGTAAGCGATATTAGACTTGTACATAGGTGCATCATTACCCACAATACCATATGATGCTCTCAGCTTACCAAAACTGATGGGCTCAGGCATTTTGAAAGCCTGGCTGAATATAAATCCGGAGTTGAGGGACATATATTGGTAATTGTTATTCTGCGGCGGCAAGGTAGATGAGTATTCGGTACGCCCTGTAGCTTCAAGGAAGAGGTAGTCTTTATAAGAGATGTTTGCAATTCCCAGATACGCGTATTTTAATAAGGTCTGTCTTTTAGTTCTCGGCACGTTAACGTCTAAGCCATTGTCTATTGTACCGACAGAGTTGGACAATGCAAACCAGTTCTCACTGATTAAACCGTCTTTGGTTCCTGCATACTGATCATTATAGTTTTCAGATCTGGACTGGAAACCACCCGTTAAAGAGAAATCTATATCGCTTGTAATTTTGTCGGTATAGGTTAACAGGGCATCTCCATAAGTGATGGAATAATTGCCTTTAGTGGTACTATAAGAGCCTGTACTGATCCCACCGGAGTTGTAAGCAAGGGCATATTCATTGTAACGTTTGTCTTCTATACCCAGTGAGGTATAATCATTACCAATTCTACCTCTTAGCTTTAATTTAGGAACGATGTTATAAGTTAAAGTTGCGCTTGATAGCAGCCTGTTTTCTGTTTCATCATAGGTGTTTTTGTATTGACTCCAGAAATAGTCGAGTATTCCCGCAGCATTTGTATTGTAGATAAAGGCCTCAGGTCTGTTCGTACCCAGTTTCGAATACTTGTACCCCTGAGAAGTCTGGTAGATAGATTTCAGCATATCCATATCCTCCGCACGGTTGAAGAAGCCACCATTAGAAGCCAGTACATTGCCCATCAAACCAGCACGGTTATGGGTTCTTGTATTCATGTAATTCACAACGATATCCGCAGTCAGGTTGTCTGCCATTTTAATACTGGTATTCAAACCGAAGGTGTTACGTTGCTGCTTACTTCCGGGTGTTACTCCCTTGTAATCCATCCTTGTAGCAGAGAAACGATAGTTTAATTTATCAGTTTGATTGGAGATACCAATGTTGATATTGGAATTAAAGCCCTTGTCAAACACTTCCGCATAGTTGTTTTCCTGCGCGGTATAGGGTCTGATTACTCCATCCCACCATTTTACGTCTTGCCCATCATATTTAGGACCAAATTGGGCATAAGCACTCCACCAGGGTCTTTTGCCTCCTGGCGCGTTGGGATCAGGCAACCAGCTTTCCGCATCACCACCATTATCCGTACTGGTTTTAGCATCATAACCCGGGCCATATATGTTTTGCATTTTCGGAAGGAAAGCTGCGTTCTCAATTGAGCCGGTATAATTGAAATCAACACCTAAACCACGGCCTTTTGATCCCTTTTTTGTGGTGATTACAATAACACCACTGGCAGCGTCTGAACCGTAAAGCGCACTGGCACTGGCACCTTTCAGCACGGTAAAGGTTTCAATATCCGCCGGATTGATGTCCAGCATACCATTTCCGGAGACGCGGTCGTTGTTCCAGATTCCCTGGCCACCTGCACTGCCCAAACCTCCGTTGTTATTCGCGCCACCAGGGCCATTTTGCTGGTCGTTACGAATCACCACCCCATCCACTACATACAGTGGCTGACGGTTAAAGCTCAAAGAGTTGATACCCCTGATCTGGATGTTTACCGCACTGCTGGCACCACCTGGAGCGGTTGTTACTTTTACTCCGGCAGCCTTACCATACAAAGCGGAACCAAAATTGGTATTCCCCGCCTGGGTGATTTCTTTTGCCGTAACTGTACTTACCGCATAACCCAGGGATTTTGCTTCCCTTTTGATACCCAGTGAGGTGACGACCACCTCGTTCAGACTGTTGTCCTGTTCCTGAAGAACAATGTTGATAGATGCTGCAGCACCTACGGTAGCTTCCTGCGATTTATAGCCTATATAACTAAAAACGAGTGTACTTCCTTCTGCTGCGGATATGGCATACCTTCCGGCAGCATCGGTGCTTACACCAGTTTTAGTGCCTTTTACCAGAACGCTGACTGCTGGGATAGGTGTTCCCGTCGCATCCTTTACGGTTCCCGAAATGTTTTTTTGTGCGTAAGCTGTTATTGTCAATAGGCACAACAATAAAGCACTTAAGCACCGGGAGTAAATCTGTTTCATCTTGATTAAGTTTTGGTTAATATTTAGGTTAATTGGGTAGGTTCTTCTATTTGATCAAATTGACTATGTTCTATCACTAAGCTCGCTGCGGCCAGTAACTCGGCATTTGCAGCTAATTCTGAAAGTATGATGTGCGTCTGGTCTGCAATCCTGGGAATGCAAAACTCATTAACAGCCTGCTGTACAGGCGGCAAGAGTATTTTCCCTGCTATAGCTCCCCTTCCGCTTAAAATAATGCACTCGGGATTCATAATATGGATCAGGGTGGCCAATCCTTTTCCGATCAGAAAGGCTGCATCAGAAAGAATGGACACAGCAAGCGGATCGTGGTTTTTGGCAGCTTCTAAAAAAAGGTCGCCGCGGTTTCTGTTTTTATCTTTAAAGAGTTCGGTCATGCTTGTTGCGGCACCGTTCTCTATTTCCTCGTTTGCACGCTTGGTCATTACCAGTAAAGAGGTTTCTACCTCCAGGCAGCCACGCTTACCACAGGAACATAAATTATTGCTGCTGGAAAGCGGAATATGACTAAACTCACCAGCATAACCACTGCTTCCTCTATAAAGTTTTCCGTTTATGATCATTCCCAGACCAGTTCCCCATCCTATGTTGGCCACCATCACGTCCCGTTTTCCTGTTGCTGCACCAAAATGCAGTTCAGCAAGAGCAATCAAACTTGAATCGTTATCCATAAGCACTGGAAGACCCAGTTTTTTGGTCAGGTATTTTCCAAGGTGCTTACCATCTTTCGTTTTGAGGTGCGAATGATTGATTCCATGCTCGGCGTCGATAAATCCAGGCACGCCAATGCCAACACCCAGAAGGTTTCCGATATCTATTCCAGAAAGCTTAATGTGCTTATCGATGAAATCAATCAGTTCATCTACTGCTTTAGTCCCTCCCGGCAGGGCAAGATCTAAAGTTTGAATCGGGTAGACAAGATTCCGGGCCAGGTCATAGATCGCCATCCTGGTGGTAAACTGATCCATCGCCACAGAAACAATGTATTTCTGCATATCAGGGTTTAACAGGAACAAGGACGCCCTTCTGCCACCAGTTGAAGGTGCGAGTCCTTGTTCTGTTATATATCCTTCGGTAACCAGCCCGTTAACGACTTTAGTGACCAATGGTAAACTTTTATGGGTGAGTTTACTTAATTGTGTAAGTGACAGCGGATTTTTATAATAAAGCTGCTTAATGATATCCGCTTTAAGCAATTGACCCTTTTCTATTGTCATCGGTTTTTCGGTTAGATTGATATAACAAACTTAATAATTTAAAACAATACTTTACTAATCTTTTTAAATTATTTATTAAGTATAGCCATGTTTTATAAAGTTGAAGAACTTTACAAATGCGCTCAGCAACGTAAGTAATTACTTAATTTATTTTATATCAAGGAATTAACCAAACCAACTACCCGCAAAAAAATGGAGCAAGGTATTTATCCTTGCTCCATTTTGCTTGGTATTCTTGTACTCCGATTTATTTTTTTCTCATGATCATCCAGGAGTTCGCCACCGCTCGTTCTACATTTCCAGAGGGCTTATTTTGAGTTTCATAAGCACCCGAGCTGTTTTTACGATAAAAGTAGTGGAGCCACCGTTTCCTCTTTTGTTTTTTTTTCTGTTTCTGCTTTCTTACTGCCGGATTGAGTAAAAACAGTAAACAGTAAAAATGCGAGCAGGTACAATTTATATTGATATTTCATGATTAGTGAATTTATAATTATTTTCGGAAGTAAGTGACTCCGGAGCCCGATTCGATGGTTTCCAGATTAACCGCAGCAGCGGCTGTGCAGGACAGGGTACCAATAGTAAGACTCGTGGTTTCCCTTGGGATAATCCATGCATTTTTACTGACCACACCTCCAAGTTTCGAGTAATCGCTCACGTCGCTGGCCGGCTG
>CBFGNP010000063.1:0-11238 GCA_965650095.1 uncultured Pedobacter sp.
GCTCCCCCTGGCGTTGCTTCTTCCGGTATCGGCGTTTTTGGGTGTGGGACTGTTTGTTGGGCTGGATTTTTTCAGCAAACGTTATGGCCGGTACGGGCTGATGAAGTACCTGGCTTCAGGCCGGGTTCCGGTGTACCTGTGGTTCAATTCAAGGAAACTTTTTACGCATCTTAAAATTGGGGAGGGTTATGGGAAGAAATAGAGGAGTTGTTTTACCTGGAGGCGGGGTAAAGGCTTCGGGCATGTTTCCGGTGTACCGGGTGGAAAGGGACTGTATGCTTTCGGTGCAGGGGGATATTACGGTGGGTTTTGAGGTTTCGCTGCCGGAGATCTTTACGCTTAGTGCCAGGGATTATGAGGCTTTTCACCAGGGTTGGGTAAGGGCGATCAGGTTATTGCCGGAGCATACGGTGTTCCATAAGCAGGACTGGTTCGTTAGGGAGGCCTATGATTTTAAGGAGGTGCCGGGAGCGGATTTTTTGAGCGTGTCGAGTGAGCGTTTTTTTTCTGGCAGGGAAAGGCTGGCACATAAGTGTTATGTGTTTCTGACGAAAAAGCCTGCGGGCAGGAAGCTGTCGAACTCTGCTTATAGCAATATTCTGCGTAGGAGCATTGTACCAAAGTCCGTAATCGATGAACAGCTGTTATCTGATTTTCTGGATGCGGTAGGGCAATTTTCAAGGGTGCTCTCGGACGGTGGTTTTGTGTCATTGGTTAGGCTTAATGATGATGCGCTGGCAGGTACGGCCAATCAACCTGGGATCATTGAACGTTACTGCTTTTTATTGGGGGAGAATGCGCCTTCGGTGCTCCGGGACATCCACCTGCGCGGCGGGATTTCGGTGGGGGAGAAAAAGGTGGAACTCTTTACGCTTTCAGATGCGGAGGATCTACCTGCTTTGTGCGGGTCGAGGATCAATTATGATCGGTATTCTACGGACAGGACGAAGTTTTCGGTGGGTTTTGCAAGTCCTTTGGGATTGCTGTTGGACTGTGAGCATGTTTATAACCAGTATATTTTTATTGGGGACAGTAGCTTGACGTTAAAGCAGCTGGAGGCGAAGCGCAGGCGCTTGCAGTCACTTTCGGCTTATTCAAGGGAGAATGCGGTAAGCCGTGATGCGGTGAACGGCTTTTTAAATGAGGCGGTGACGATGCAACGGCTTCCGGTCAAGGCGCATTTCAATGTGATGGCCTGGTCGGAAGATGTAGGGAAGCAAAAAGAGCTGAAGAACCTGGTGGCCTCTGCCATGGCCGGGATGGATGCGGTGTGTAAAACGGAGACGGATGGGGCGGCGCAGATCTGGTTTGCTGGGGTACCGGGCAATCAGGCGGACTTTCCCCTGAACGATACCTTCGATACGTTTGCGGAGCAGGCTTGCTGTTTTCTGAACCTGGAGAGCAATTACCGTTCTTCGGATTCGGCGTTCGGGTTGCGTCTGGGTGACAGGCTCACGGGTTATCCGGTGCACGTTGATCTTTCGGATGAGCCGATGCGATTGGGGTATACCGATAACCGTAACAAGTTTGTGCTGGGACCGAGCGGATCGGGCAAGAGTTTTTTTACCAACCATCTGATGCGTTCCTGCTTCCGCGGGGATGCGCATGTGGTGATCGTGGATATCGGCCACAGTTACCGTGGGCTTTGTGAGGATGCTGGTGGGTATTATTTTACCTATTCTGAGGAAAACCCGATCGCTTTTAATCCTTTTTTTCTTTCTGCTGGGGATGTGATGGATACCGAGAAAAAGGAAAGTATCAAAACTTTGCTTTTGGCGCTTTGGAAAAGAGAAGGGGAAAGCTACCGCCAGTCAGAGTATGTGGCGGTGTCGAATGCGCTGAACCTGTATTACGTTTTTCTTGGCCGCAATCCGGATGTGTTTCCCTGTTTTGATTCCTTTTATGAGTTTTTGATGGAGGAATTTCTGCAGGTGCTGGAGGATGGGAAGGTGCAGGAGCGGAACTTTGATATCGATAACTTTCTTTTTGTGCTCAATCCCTATTACAAGAACGGGGAATTTGGTTACCTGCTCAATGCCAGAGAGAACCTGGATCTGCTGCACCAGCCCTTTATAGTCTTTGAAATTGATTCGATCAAGTCGCATCCCATACTTTTTCCCGTGGTTACGCTGATCATCATGGATCTGTATGTATCCAAGATGCGCAAACTTAAGGGCATCCGGAAGATCATGCTGATCGAGGAAAGCTGGAAAGCGATAGCCAGGGAAGGCATGGCGGAATACCTGAAGTTCCTGTTCAAAACGGTACGCAAGTTTTTTGGGGAGGCGATCGTGGTGACGCAGGAGGTAGAGGATATTATTTCTTCCCCTATTGTCAAGCAGGCGATCATCAACAGTTCGGGATGTAAGATTCTGCTTGATCAGTCCAAGTTCCAGAACAGGTTTGGGGAAATCCAGGAACTGTTGGGATTAAGCGAAAAAGAGAAGGAACAGATCCTTTCCATGAACAGGGCCAATGATCTTAACCGTAAGTACAAGGAAGTGTTTATTTCGCTGGGCGGGCAAAAATCGATGGTGTACAGGACGGAGGTAAGTGAGGAAGAGTATTTAACCTTTACCACAGAGGAAACGGAAAAGATCAAGGTGGAGGAATATGCGCTGCGCTACGGGAGCAGGGAAAAGGGCATAACGGTACTGGCGGAAGAGCTGCGCACTTTGCGGAAATAGCTGGGCGGGGTTGGATAGGCTTGAGTGTTTTTTGATCATTAAATTTTATATGAGGAGTTTAAAATAATGAGAAGGGTAATTAAGATAAGCTGCGCAATGGGGCTGCTGGGCATCCTTGGCGCGTGTAAAACAGGAAACAATAAAAAGGACTTTATACCGGGCATGTATGTGAGCCATGCCAGGGGAGAATTCGCCTTGGCTTCGGACACGCTGGTGTTTGCGGTTGGGGCTGGGGATAATGCCTACGCGATTGAGCGGCGGACGGGTTATCAGCTGATCACGGGCGGAAGACCGGGCAGACGGGAATGGGATCGGGAATCCTGGACAGGGATCTTTGATCCGGAAAAGGGGCTGGTGCAGGAGCTGCGCAAAGGTAGGGTGATCCGTTTTGTACCGGATTCGGGTTATCTGGTGATCGGGCGCAGGGTGTACAGAAAGGTGTATTAACGGTCTCTTTTTTAAAATCAACAATCAATTGACAATGGAATTTATGAAAAAATGCGGTGTTAATCTCGCCGCTAAAATCTGGAAGCTTATGAAAAGTTATATGATCATCCTTCCCATATCGGCCATGACGATCTGTGTGAGTCTGCCCAAGGGGGCAAATGCGCAGCTGGCGGTACTGGAAGTGATAAAGGCAGGGGTAAAAAAAGTCATCAAGGCGGTGGACCTGAAGGTGCAGCGTCTGCAGAACGAAACGGTCTGGCTACAGAATGCGCAGAAGGTATTGGAAAACCAGCTTTCGAAATTAAAGCTCACCGAGATTGCAGACTGGACACAGCGGCAGAAGGAGCTTTATAGCAAGTATTATCAGGAGCTGTGGGAAGTGAAATCGGCGATCACCTATTTTAAAAGGATCAGGGAGCTGACGGCAAAGCAGGTGAAGCTGGTGGATGAATACCAGTGGGCCTGGAAGCTGTTTCAGCAGGATAAACATTTTAAGGTGGAGGAGCTGGAGAATATGAAAAATGTGTATTCGGGGATATTGGATGAAAGCCTGAAGAATGTGGATGAGATCCTGCTGGTCGTGAACAGTTTTAAAACGCAGATGAGCGACGGGGAAAGGCTGGAGATCATTGCTAAAGCATCGGACAGGTTGGATACCAATTTCAGTGACCTGCAGACTTTCAATAAGCAGAATATTGGGATCAGTATCCAGCGGGCAAGGTCGGTGGATGAGGTGGCTACTTTGAAGGAGATTTACGGGATAGAGTAGTTTGTGGGACGGGGTTTTATGGGGCTGGCATGCTTTTGATAGGATTAATAGTAGATAAAATGATGGATATAAATATAAAAAGAGTTTTTAGCATTCCGTTGCTGATGGCATTAATGTCAAGTGCTACGCTGGCGCGCTGCCAGACCTGGTCGGAGTGGTTTTCGCAGAAGAAAACGCAGGAAAAATACCTGCTCGAACAGATCGCAGCAGTACGGCTGTATTCGGGCTACCTGAAAAAAGGTTACGAGGTGGCCAGGTCGGGATGGAATACGGTTTCAGATCTGGCTAAGGGGGAATTCAGTCTGCACAACAGTTTTATCAGCTCACTGGCAACGGTGAATCCTGCAATCGGAAGATCGGTCAAGGTCGCAGAAATTGTAGCCTTTCAGCTGGAGATCATGAAGCTGTTTTCAGCTTTAAAAGGGGAGCAGGATTTGAGTCTTGCTGTCTTTGGTTATATCGGGGAGGTGGAGGATAAAGTGCTTTCCGAGTGCAGTGATGACCTGGATGGGCTGTTTTTGGTGGTGACTTCGGGAAGGCTGGAAATGGGGGATGCGGAGCGGCTTTCGAGGCTGGAAAGGATCTATGGATCAATGCAGGATAGAGCCAGCTTTGTTAGGGATTTTGCCGGGCAGGTGGGTGTCATGCAACGTATCAAACAACGCGAAGAAAAATCGGTGGACAATTTAATGAGGTTGTATGAGGTGCATTAGGGATTGGGTTGCGGATTTGATTCAGGTGCTGGTTATCGTTTTTGTTTTTATGTTTTTTGGGCTTTGTTCATTTAATGTTCATGCGCAGTCGGCGGAGGCGAAACAGTTGCTCTTGAATGTGGAAAAGCTCAGCCAGCTGAAGAACATCCTTAGGGACATGAAAAAAGGGTACGAGGTGCTGAGCACGGGTTATAACACGGTCCGCAATATTTCAAAAGGGAACTTTTCACTGCACGAGTTTTTTCTGGATGGGCTGATGCTGGTGAGCCCTGAGATCAGGAAATACCATAAGGTGGCGGATATGATTGCATTACAGGTGAAGATCGTAGCAGAGTATAAGGCAGCTTACCGGGCTTTTTCTTCTTCGGGCGGTTTCAGTATAGCAGAGCTGGATTATCTGGCTAGGGTGTATGGACAGCTTTTGGAGCAGAGCCTGGATAACCTTGATGAGCTTGCCATGGTGCTGACCGCTGGAACTTTGCGCATGGCGGACGAAGAGCGGCTGCGCATGATCGACCGGTTGTTTTCTGACACCGAGGATAAACTTTT
Source organism: uncultured Pedobacter sp. (assembly GCA_965650095.1). Lineage (GTDB taxonomy): Bacteria > Bacteroidota > Bacteroidia > Sphingobacteriales > Sphingobacteriaceae > Pedobacter. The sequence continues at coordinate 5,166 of CBFGNP010000063.1, forward strand.
ATTCTTGCGGAGTTTCAATGCACAGGCCGGGCAGGTGCATAGGGCAAGGCAAAGGGAGAAGGGTAACCTTGCTGGGCTGAAGGCACTTTATTAATGGGTGTAGATTTTTGTCTTAAATAAATAACAGATTTTATGAAAGGATTTTTGAACAGCTTTTTTAAGCTGATGGGGATTTTATTGCCCTGTATTTTACTGCCAGCTATGGCATCGGCGCAGGGGATTTCGGGAACGCTTTCTGAAACGCTCTCTGGGATGCAGCCGGTGCTGGACAGGATTTATGCCGAGATGCTACCAATGTGCAGTAAACTGATCGGTGTGGCGCGGGGACTGGGCGGCTTCGGGGCAATGTGGTATATCGGGGCAAGGGTGTTCCGCCACCAGTCCAATGCGGAGCCGATCGATATGTACCCGCTATTGCGGCCCTTTGCATTGGGTATTGCCATCCTGCTCTTTCCGGCGGTGATTTCGGTGATGAATGGGATCCTGCAGCCTACGGTCTCGGCTACGGGTAGTATGGTGTCGGGCAGCAATTCGGTGATCGCGAAACTTTTGAAAGCCAAGGAGGAGGCGATGAAGAAGTCGAAGTATTACCAGATGTATATCGGGGAGGACGGGCGGGGCGACCGTGATAAATGGTATAGGTATTCGCATCCGAAGGATCCGGACGGGAGCGGGGAAACGTTTCTGGACGGGCTGGGGAATGACCTCACTTTTTATATGGAAAAGCAGAGTTATGTGTTCCGTAATAATATCAAGCAGTGGATGAAGGAGGTATTGGAGGTGGTCTATGCGGCCGCTTCGCTCTGCATCAATACCTTGCGGACTTTCTTCCTGATCATTCTGGCGGTATTGGGACCATTGGTGCTGGGCTTTGCGGTATTTGACGGTTTTCAGCATACGCTCACGGTCTGGCTGGCCCGCTACATCAATATCTTTTTGTGGCTGCCCGTGGCCAACATCTTTGGGAGCATTCTGAACAAGATCCAGGAGCAGATGATCAAGCTGGACATCTCCCAGATCAGCCAGCAGGGGGATACCTTTTTTTCTTCCACGGATACCGCTTACCTGATCTTTCTGATCATTGGCATTGTGGGTTATTTCTCGGTACCGACAGTGGCGAATTTCATTGTCAATGCAGGTGGTGGGAATGCAATGGTGCAGAAGATGAACATGATCGTTGCGGGCACTGGCGGCAGGGCAATGGCTTATGGCGGGGCAGGTATGGGTATGGCAGCGGATGCGATGGGCGATGCCTATCGTCAAATGAGCCAGAGCATGGCCTCGTCGGGCGGTAACGATTACTTCCCGGACGGGGATGGAGGAAGCAGCCACCAGAAAGACCGGATCAGCGGCAGATAAGGGATTAATTTTTAATAGGGTTTTATGTTTACACAGTTCAAAAATATCGATACGGCTTTTAGCCATATCAAACGCTTCAGTATCGGCTTCCTGATCTGCTGCACATTGCTTTCAGGTCTTGTGGTCTGGAAGAGCTTTTCCTGGGTAAGGGAAGCGCAGGGCAAGATCTATATCCTGGCGGGTGGAAAAGCGATCGAGGTGTTTGCCTCGGACCGGAAGGACAATGTTGCAGTAGAATTACGCGACCACATCAAGATGTTCCATTACTGGTTTTTTACGCTCGATCCCGATGAAAAGGTGATCCAGGCCAATATTGCCAAGGCACTGAACCTGGCAGATGAAAGCGGGCGCAAGGCTTATGAGAATTTAAAGGAGCGCGGGTTTTACAATAACCTGATCTCGGCGAATATCTCGCAGGAAATTACGGTCGACAGTACGCAGCTGGACCTGGATGTCTATCCGTTCCTGTTCCGGTGTTACGCGACGCAGAAACTGATCCGTTCGAGTTCGACGGTACTCCGTAAACTCGTTACCCAGGGGCAGGTACGCAATGTATCGCGGAGCGATAATAATGCGCACGGTTTTCTCATTCAGCGCTGGGAGACGGTGGATAATGCGGACAGTACACAAGTTGTTAAGCCATGAGGAAGGGAAAGGGAAAAGAGTGCCGGCTTTCAGCCGGGCAGCTTAAGTCGGTGAATGCCTTTTCGGTCCGCTTGATCAGGTTTCAAAGGCGGATTGCCGATCAGTTGAACAAAAGGCTTGCATTTCTGGGTGTAGTTAGGATCAAGGCTTTGCTGTATTTCTTTTGCGGGATACTGACGGCCTATTTCATTACGCTGGTGGTGACCAGCCTCAGTTAATCAAATATCAATTACTAAAATTTTATTATGGAAAAAGGAAAATCTAGCCTGAAAAGGCTGTTTGATACTTCGGGTAAAAGCGAAGCGGAAAAGAAAAAGTTTAAGCAGCGGGCATTGCTGATGCTGGTCGCTGTGGTGGCGGTCTGTCTGGTCGGGTTAGGGCTGGTCATCAAGGATAGCCTGGCTAAAAAAGAGCAGGCGCAGCAAGCAAAAAAAGGCATCAATACCAGTCTGCCCGATGCGGTGCTGAAAAAAGATATGCCCGGGGACAAGATGAGCATCTATAACATTACCCCGATGGATACCGCTGGGAAACACGAGGGACTGTCCGGTCTGCAGATGAGTTTGAAAGCTTCGGTAGAAGATGCACAGGCCAATGCGATCCGGGAGCGCCTGAAAAGTATCGATCAGCAGATCAATGCACCTGTTGCGGTCCGGAGTGGTTTTGTTCCGGCACCTGTTGCCGTTTCTCCTATGGGGGATCATGATACAAAGGCAGATGTGGACAGGCTGGAAAAACTGATGCAGGCGATGCAGGAAGGGAAAAGTGGGGATAAGGAAATGGAACAGTTGAGCGAGATGATGGACAAGATCATTGCGGTACAGAACCCGGGGCTTGTGCAGGAAAAGATGTTAGCACGAAAAACGGAGCTGGCCAAAAAGGACAGTGCTTTTCGGGCGGTACCAGCAGTGGTCGAGGGGAGCCAAAAGGTAATGCCGGGCGGACTGGTCAGGCTGCGCTTGCTTGATACGGTCAGCCTTAACGGGATGTTGTTGCCGAAAGACCAGTTGCTTTTTGGCTCCTGCACGATCGTGAACCAAAGGTTATTGCTGGATATTACCAATATCAGGCTGGGCAGTTCGATCATCCCCGTTCAGCTTTCGGTGTTTTCGCTGGATGGCATTGTTGGTATTGATGCACCGGAGGCGGTGTTGGGGGAAACCGCGGGGAACGGGCTGAGTAATGCAGTGCAGTCGATGCAGTTTCTTTCGATAGACCAGTCATTGGGTATCCAGGCGGCTGGCGCAGGGATCGATGCGGCCAAAAGCCTGATCGGGAAACGGGTGAAGCGCGTCCGCGTGAAACTGAAGGACTGTTATCCGGTATTGCTCAGGATCAACCGGTATTGAGCGGAAGTGATTTTTAATAATTATTTATTTTTTTTAAAAACCAATCGTTATGAATTTAAACAATCTTCAGAACCTCCAGCAGGAGATGGCAAAACTCGGCTTTTCAGAAAAGCTGAGCAAGCAGATGGAAGAAAAGATGGCAAGTGACCTGCCTTACTTTGTGCTAAAGGACAGGGTGCCCGGGGATAGGGAGCAGGTGGATATGAAACTCCATTTCAAGCAGTCTACCCAATCGGATTATTACTACCTGAACAAGTACGAGGTATCGCTGGCCAGTGGCAAAGGTTTGGAAGAAGGGCAGAAATGCTGGATCATTACCGGGCCGGAGCAAAGGGGTGGAAAGAACATGGCAAAGGAATTCACCGACCTTAGGGACGGTATTGATGTCTTCAAAAAATTAGAGGTAAATGCCAACTTGGTCGTCGGGAAATCCCTTGAATACAATACAACCATTGCCCTGCGGGAGGGTAAAGAGATGAAGTTCGTGGATAAGGATTTTCGCCAGGCTTTTTATGCGCCCGAGTTGAAACAGACTTTCTGGGTAGACCGTGGTGAGGGCTTTACGGCTGAACAGGCGAAAAACCTGGTGCAGGGGCGTGCGGTATACCGCGACAACCTACTTTCCACTAACGGGGTAACGTATAAGGCCTGGGTGACTTTGGATAAGGATAAGCCTAGGGACAGGGTAGGGAATCTGGTGCTGCGCCAGTTCAATGATCCGGGTTATGGCTTTGACATTAAGGCTTCTTTGAATGAATACAAGATCAAGGAACTTTCCGATAGCCAGCAGATGGCGAAGATTGAGGAAAGTTTGCGTAATGGTAACCGGGCACTCATTACTGTTGAAAAGGATGGGAAAGAGGTGAAAATGCTGATTGAGGCCGCCGTACGTTATAACAGGATCAATTTTTTCGACCGTAGTGGCAAGATGGAGAAAAGGGAGCAGTTTGAGCGGAAATTGGAACCGGTGCTTTCTCAGGCCAATGGAAAAGAGAAGGGCAAAGCAAAGGGGATAGAGTTGGGTGTTTAATGTTGATAGGGTATGTTCATAAGGACATACCCTATTTTTGTTTATACTATACCAGTTGAAGAAAGTAAGGTTGAAGGCCCAGATAAAAATAGATAAGATAAAGAGAAGAAAAATGATAGGTAATAGTCACTACATAATCTGACAGTTGGTAGTTTTACTGATATGATACCAACACATATGAATTAAATGAAATTCATATTTATAGATTTTCTGTTAACCTTTTCGGTGCTTTCTGAACTTATTGACCCAAAACCCTGCCATTAAAGTTGATACTGCTTCAGCTGCGTAAAATTAGCAGTGCTTCGGATCAATTCCAGATCAGTTGATTGATCTTGACTGGTTAAGGTCGGTAGTAGGTCTGTATTCGTGTTTTTTTTCGTATAATCTATTGTTTTTTACACAGGAATATACTCTTGCGGCGATTTTTAATCGGATTGCATTGAGTACTGACATTTTGTGTTTTCCTTCTATATCCATTTTACGGTGATAGTAAGCCTTGATATCCGGGATAAACCTTTTGGCCAGAACGGCAGAGTTATGTAGCAGGGCTTTCATTTTTTTATTGGCAATCTTTGATATCCGGGTTTTCTTATGGACCGTGGTTCCTGATTTATAAGGGAAGGGCGCTATTCCGGCGTATGATGCGAACTTTCTGATGGTACTTATGTTTTTGAATTCATTGGTGCAGATGAGGATTTCCAGTGCGACCACGGGCCCGACACAGGGCACTGACTGCATTAAGGTCATCAGCCGGTTTGTTTCTTCGTCAGCTTTCCATGTCGCCTCAATTGAATCTTCAACATCCCGTATATCCAGTCTAAGGGCATCGGTACTCCTGGAGCAAAGTCTATTGTTCTGTTCGATCAAGCCCTTCTTCACAAAGCCTGTGGTTTCTTTTAAGGGCACCCGCATAGCGATATGAAGAGATTGTAACCGCTTTCTCAAGGTGGATAAACCGGCCAGCTGTTCGATGATCGGCCGCTTTGGCACTCTTATTCTTAATACATCCCTGGATCTGTAGAGGTACAGCGCGATTCTTTCAGCATCTTGTTTATCTGTTTTGCCCCTGATTAAACCCAAAGAATTTTTAATGCGAAGGGGCGAGTCGACAACAGTATCGATTTTAAGCGTCTTCAGTTTGTTGATCAGGTGATTGCCATAGATTCCTGTATTTTCCATTCCAACTACTGCATTTCTGGTGGTAAACTTCAAAGAAGCTTTCAGGTGTAGCATATGATCCCTGATCGCTTTTGGTTCATTGGATATGGTATTGTGGACCAAAATAGATCCCTGAACCATGACGGCGATATCCAGGGTTTCTTTTGATATGTCGATCCCGATGAAATAGACATACTTTTTTGTTTTATTCAATGCATCCATAGGTGATGGTTTTATTTCCCATCTTGAACGGTCAGGCGTTTTCTACAATATAGGTCTTACCTTAGCAAAAGCTCTGACTTACCTGACCGCTCTTTTAATTTATGCTGACCACTAACTTATCGGGCCTTTTGCTCACGCTTTGGTCTTTCCTCGATCAGCATTTAAGTCTTCTCCCGATAATCATGATCATTCAATTAAATTTTGATGGGACATTATTTCAAATCCGGTTTATTCGATATAGGCAGTTTTCCGGTCCCTTTTAAACAAATTTAGGCATCAAAGGTGATTTAATCAATTTAGTTTTTTTAAA